>CAZZZQ010000181.1:0-7094 GCA_964658405.1 uncultured Sphingomonas sp. | reverse complement strand
CGGGAAACGATCGATCACAGCTCCAGGCGGGAGTCGTCGATCGCAAGGCGTACGTTACCGTCTGACTTGGTGAGCCGGCGAACCGCCTCCATCTTGTCGACATTGGCCTTCAACATGACCACGGCGATTGGGATGGACTTTCCTGCGGACTTGATCGTCCTGATGGCGGTGTCACGATCGATGTTACACACCGTTATCAGCACGCGAATGCCTCGCTCGACGAGCTTGGCATTCTTCATATGGACGTTAACCATAAGGTTGTCATACACATAGCCCAGTCGGGTCATGGCGCCAGTGGTGATCATGTTGAGGATCATCTTCTGGGCGGACGAGGCCTTCATGCGGGTCGAGCCTGAAATGACCTCAGGTCCAACCTCAGCGACGATTGTCGTATCGGCTACGGAAGCGAGCGCCGTGTTGTAGTTACAGGTGATGGCAGCGGTCTTCGCACCGCGAGCACGCGCATACTCAACTGCTCCTACAACATACGGGGTCAGACCGCTGGCCGACACACCGATGACGATGTCCTTACGAGTAGGCCTGCGACGAGCGATATCACGCTGGCCGATCTCAGGCGAGTCCTCATTAACGTCGGAGGCAGAGGCTAACGCCTTCGGTCCGCCTGCCATAATGTACTGCACCTGTGACGGAGCGGTTGAATAGGTTGGAGGGCACTCAGAGGCATCAAGCGAGGCAATGCGCCCGCTGGAACCTGCTCCTACATAGATCAGCCGGCCGCCATCGCGTAGTGAGCGCGCCACAGTATCGATGACGATTGCAATCTCAGGCAGAGCCTTCTTGACTGCCGCTGCAATCTTCGCATCCTCATGGTTGATGATGCGCGCAATTTCGAGGGCTGACTTGGTATCGAAACCCTCCGACGCGACGTTCGAGGTCTCTGTCGTCAGCACTTTCTTATCGGCTGGAGTGCGATCGGCCGGGCGCTGTGGTGAGGTCTGTTCGGTCATCGTAAGTGTTGCCATAATGCTCCCGTGATTCTAGGGTCATTCTAGCCCTAAGTTTCTTTGATGCTAGAAAAAAGGTGAGGTTGGGGGTATTCATCTACGTTACGGGCGGCACACTATTTTTCTACGCATCTGTAACGCGTTCGGATTGCAAAGGTCTCGGGTTGGAGTGCCCACAAAACCCTGGACATTGACTATTAATGTGCGCTATCAGACAGACTCTACTGTTTGGGATAAAGCCAAAGTCGGTGGTCTGGCGTTTCGAGATAGAGGAACCCGCCGCCTTCAAATTGCCTGCTGGTCGATCGATTCGTGGGTATCAGCCCTTGATGGATAGTTGCTGCGTCTAAACTAGGTGCAAGGCAGACTGTGATCGACGAGACGGAGCACCGGGAAGAACGCACTATGGAGCTACAGCGAGGTCAGCGTAGTGGCATCCACTCATGGTTCAGAGACCTGATGGTCTCTGTCGTCGTATCTGCGTTCATCATCATCTTCCTCTATCAACCGGTGCGTGTCGAAGGAACGAGCATGCTTCCGGTCCTCGAAGACCAGGATCGTTTGTTCATCAATAAGATCGCTTATCGGATGGGAAGCATTGAGCACGGAGACGTTGTTGTCTTCCTCTACCCGCACGATCACTCGAAGAGCTACATCAAGCGAGTGATCGCCGGACCAGGAGATCAACTCCGCATCGAACAGGGTAAGGTCTTTGTCAACGGCATCGCGCTGAAGGAGGGTTATGTGCCAGTGCGCTATCGCGACGATCGGTCCGAATCCGAGATGACCGTCCCGCCACACGAATACTTCGTCATGGGCGACCACCGGTCCATATCGAGCGATAGCCGGGACTTTGGACCCGTCGATCAAAGCCTCATCTACGGGAAGGCGGCGTTCGTATATTGGCCAGTCGGCCAGATGGGTGTTGTGCGATAGAGTGGCCTTCGCCTCGGATCTGCAACTGAACGCAGAAGTGGCGCATCTATCAATCTATCAACGTTTATGGGAGAGCACGTGATCCGTCGCTTCGGAAGTTGGATTCTGGGTTTAATCATGGTGGTTCTTCTGGCCGGTACGGTAACCCCGGCACAGGCTCAATGGGGTCGCCACCGCCGTCACCATCGTCGCTACCATCACCGACGTCCTTATTACCGTCATGGGCATCGCTACTACCGCTAACCTACAAAGTTCAAAAAAGCCCCCTTCCTGTTTCGGGATGGGGGCTTTTGTCTGGCTGATCTCAGGATTTTGCCGGTCTGACCGAATTATGGATGAGCTGGGCAAAGGCCTTGGCGTCGAGACTCGCTCCACCGACCAGGGCCCCGTCAATCTCGGGCTCCACCATAAGCTTGGCAATATTCTCCGGCTTCACGCTTCCGCCGTACAGAATCCGTATGGCGTCGGCGCGATGCTGACCGAGCCGCTGGGCAACCTCGCGCCGAATAATGCTGTGCGCCTCCGAGATCTGATCCGGCGTCGCGACACTACCGGTCCCGATGGCCCAGATTGGCTCATAGGCGATGATGATTGGAGCCGCATACTCGGAGCGGATGCCGTTCAGCGCACAGGCAATCTGCCAGTTCAGGACCGCCTCGGTGAGGCCGGACTGACGCTTCTCCTGGCTCTCCCCAACGCAGACGATCGGGACCAGGTTATGGGCGAGCGCAGCCTTCAGCTTCCAGTTCACCATGTCGTCGGTCTCGTTCGCGTAGATGCGTCGCTCCGAGTGGCCTAGCAGGACATGTGTGCAGCTGATGCTGGCGAGCATCGTCGGGGACGTCTGGCCGGTGTACGGCCCTTCGTTCAGCCAGTGCATGGTCTGGGCGCCGGCGGAGACGTTCGTCCCACGTACCGCTTCGATCACGTAGCCAAGCGAGGACATCGTCGGAAAGATCGTAATGTCGTGCGCGCTGTGGTCCCGCATGAGCGGGAGAAATTCGTTGAGAAAGGCGAGCGACTCCTTGGGAGTCTTGTACATCTTCCAGTTACCGGCGATGAGGGGTTTACGCATGGATGCCTAGTATTCCATTTCAAAGCTGCAGTTGGGAAGCGATTGCCAGCGGTTATACCGAGTGCGGAGCGCCGCTGTACCGTTTGTGCATGATGTCAAGATGATGATTGAGGTGGCCCACTGTGACAAATGCAAGGGCATGCACGGTGATACGGTGCCCACTGGCAACTCCCTGGCGATCCCAGGCGGACGAAGGAAGTCCCCTGAAGAGGGCTATCGTAGATCGTCGAAGATGGCCAAACTCAGCTACATGACTGGACCACGAGACGGCATCCGACCCGGCATGTTGCGCTGCGATCTCCTGGTCGAAGCCGGGAAGCTCTCCTCCGAGACCACGAGCGATCCAGTGGGCGCGATGCGTGAAGATTCGTTCCGAGTCAACAATGTGGCCAAGCACCTGGCGAAGGCTCCATTTATCCGCAGCATAACGGTAGAGCGACCGCTCCTCCGAGATGGCTGCGAAGACAGTGAGAGCCTCCGCAGCCTGTTCTTCGAGCGTCATGAGGATGTTCGAGCCGACCACCTGATTGATATATCCAAATGAGAACGGGGAGGCATCCCCCTCCTCAGGGCGGCGAAAGTGGAGATCGGTTTGCAGAGTCTCCATTCCTACTTCTCCGTAAGAGCGGCCACGCCCGGCAGGGTCTTGCCTTCAAGAAACTCGAGGCTGGCGCCGCCGCCGGTCGAGATATGCGTGATCTTCTCCGCAAATCCTGACTTGTGGATCGCCGCAACAGAGTCGCCGCCTCCAACGATCGTGGTCGCGTCGGCGTTATGGGCGACCGCCGAGGCAATTGCATTCGTGCCGTGCGCAAAGGCCGCAAACTCGAAGACGCCCATCGGGCCGTTCCAGAGGACCGTTCGCGCATCGGCGATCTCAGCCGTGAAGAGCTCTACCGTCTTCCGGCCGATATCGAGCGCCATCAGATCGGCAGGGAAGCCCTTGGTCCCGGCGAACTCCTGAGTTGTCGCATCGGCGCTGAAGCGGTCGGCGAGCACATGATCGATCGGCAGAAGGAACTTGACGCCCTTTGACTTCGCCTTGGCGAGGGTAGCCTTTGCCAGGTCAAGTTTGTCCGTCTCCACGAGTGACTTGCCGGTCGTCTGCCCCTGGGCATTCAAAAACGTATAGGCCATGCCGCCGCCGATCAGGATGGCGTCGGCCTTGTCGAGCAGGCTGTCGATGACTTCGATCTTGTCCGACACCTTTGCACCGCCGATGATGGCCACGAAAGGCTTGTCCGGCTTATCGAGCGCCTTGCCCAGATACGTCAGCTCCTTCTCCATCAGGAGCCCAGCGGCGGACTGCGCCACGAAGTGTGTGATCCCCTCCGTCGAGGCGTGGGCCCGATGCGCTGCACCGAAGGCATCATTGACATAGAGATCGCAGAGACTTGCCAGCTTCTTCGCGAACTCAGGGTCGTTCGCCTCTTCTTCGGGATGGAAGCGCAGGTTCTCGAGCAGGAGCGTCTGGCCGGAGCCAAGCTGCAGGCACAGCTCGGTCGCGATCTCGCCGACACAGTCGGGGGAAAAACCGACATTCTCTCCTTGGTCGATCACATGATCGAGCAGCAGGCGGAGATGGTCGACCAGCGGGCGGAGGCTCATCGACTCAACCGGCTTGCCCTTCGGCCGTCCGAGATGCGCGGCGAGGATGACCTTCGCCTTGTGACGCAGGGCATACTCGATCGTCGGAATGGTCTCGCGGATGCGGGTGTCATCGGTGATGACGCCATCTTTGATGGGAACGTTGAAGTCAACGCGGATGAGCACGCGCTTGTGAGCCAGATCTAAATCGCGAATCGAAAGTGTAGGCATAACGTCCTGTTCAGGTAGATGACGCCAGTGTACCGCTCGGCCACTGACCTCGTTTGAAGGAGTCTAGTCGTCTTCTTCTTCGGGGATATAAGCCTCTGCCTCAATCTCGACACGCCAGCTCGGATTGAGGAGACCATTCACAACCACCATGGTGGCCGCAGGACGCGTGATCGAGAAGAACTTGCCATGAATTCGGCCGACTGCCTCCCAGTCATTGCACTCGGTCAGGAAGATCCGCGTTCGATAGACATGCTCGATCGAACTGCCAGCCTCTTTCAGGGCAGCTGCAATGATTGTCAGGCATTGATCGGTCTGCTCGGCCACGTCGGCCTCGTCAGCGCCGACTGGTCCGGTCCCGGAGACATGGACGTGGCGGCCGATGCGGACCGCGCGCGAGAAGCCGATGATCGGCTCATAGGGAGAGGTGCCTTCGATGTTGGTTCGCTTCATGGTTTAATCTGCAGATTCTGGAGAGCCTGGCCGAGCTTCGCGTTGATCTGCTCCTCGGTCTCGCCCGCCTGTGGATCGTTCGCCCAAAGTTGCTTTCTCGTGAGGGCATCGACAAGGTAGAAGGTGTATTGAATGTTGCCGTCTTTCTCCCCGCGGAAGGTGCGCTTCATTGAAAAGACGCAGGTATCCAGCGACGGGGAGTAATACGTGTTGTCCAGATAGGGCCCGTCCGGCATATCCTCCCACTGCGCAGCAGAGGAGAGCTCGGCGCATTCGACACGCTTGCTGAAGTTGGTATTGTCCTCCGAGGGGCTTTCGTGGGAACGGCAGCCAGAGAGAAGCGGGACTGCAATGAGAAGAACTAGACCAACGCGCATGAATGAACTCCTGAAATTTTGATGCTGCTGCCCCCTGCTTCGACTAATTTGAATCTGGCAACAGGTCGTTACTGCCTTTGCAACGCGCACATCCAGTATGCTTGGATTCTGGGACAGGGGTGGAACTAATGGCTAAGTTGACGATGGTATTCGGAGTTCTGCTGGTTTTGGTGGCGATTGCAGGATTTGTAGCGACCGGCAGCACGCATCCCACGGCGCTCATTCCCGGTGGCGTGGGTCTACTCTTCGTCCTCTTTGGAGCGCTTGCGAACACCGACAACCCGAAGAAGCGCATGCTGTGGATGCATATCTCAGTCACCATCGCCTTATTGATGTTTCTGGGCACGACTCCGGCCGATATCAATGTCTACCAGCTCGCGCACGGCACCAGCTTTCCGCATCCGATTGCGATCGAAGAGAAGGCGGCCATGTCGCTGCTTTGCCTGATCTATGTCCTCCTCTGCGTACGAAGCTTTGTCTCCGCTCGCCGAAACCGCCTGGCGCTATAAGAACAAGCTAAGCCATATCGGGAAGAAACCAGGTTCTCCGTTGCGCTCGATAAAAGCGGGTTCGTCTTTGCCGCGACCCGGTACCCTGCACGGGAAGTAAACTACAGTTATGGCGTCTCCTCTGCGGTCTTCGAGCTACGGTAATGGTGGGATGGCGGCGGCTGATCGTCCGACACGCGGGCCCGGCCGGGCAAAATTGGCCGATCTGAGCGCAAAGCGACCTAAGCCGCCGCTGAAAAAAGTTCTCCCCGAGGTATGGCTGCTGGTCAAGCCGCGGCTTGGGCTCCTCTCCGGCAGCTTCGTCCTGATGGTGCTGAATCGGAGCAGTGGACTCGTCCTTCCGGCGTCGACGAAGTACCTGATCGACAACGTGATGGGCAAGCACCAGCTTCATCAGCTTCCCCTGATCGTTGGCGTCGTTGTAGCGGCCACACTCTTGCAGGGCGTGACCTCATACACCCTGACCCAGACCCTCTCGAAGGCCGGCCAGCGCCTGATCGCCGAGCTCCGCGCCAAGGTGCAGTCGCATATCGGACGCCTGCCGGTCGCCTTCTACGACGAAAACAAGACAGGAACGCTGGTCGCCCGCATCATGTCCGATGTTGAAGGCGTGCGTAACATCATCGGGACCGGCATCATCGACTTCTTCGGCGGCCTGCTGACCGCGCTCTTCGCTTTCTTCTACCTGGTCCACCTCAGCCCGAAGATGACGCTTCTAACCTTTGCCATCCTCGGTCTCTTCGGCATGGTTGTCCTCAAAGCGCTGAAGATCATTCGCCCGATCTTCCGCGAGCGCTCGAAGATCAACGCTGAGGTGACGGGCCGCCTTACGGAATCGCTCGGCGGCGTCCGTGTCGTCAAGGGCTACCACGCCGAGGCCAGCGAAGCAGGTATCTTCGCCGAAGGAGTCGGCCGGCTCCTTGCAAACGTCATCTCTTCGTTGACCGCACAGTCCCTGATGAGT
>CAZZZQ010000180.1:0-7101 GCA_964658405.1 uncultured Sphingomonas sp. | reverse complement strand
CGGTCTGCTGTTCTTCGGGGCGCGCCGCAGCCGCTGGCAGGCGATGCTCGCCGTCCTCGCCCTGATGGCGACCGACTACTACCTGACCGTCTACGCCTACGGGTACGCCTTTGAGCCCAGCGCCTACCTCGTCACCTGGGCCTGGTACGCCGGTATCTGCCTGCTCGGTCACCAGATGCTCGCCGGCAAGCCCTCCGCGATCCGCGTAACAGGAGCTATTCTCGCTTCGTCGACCTCATTCTTCCTGCTCAGCAACCTGATGGTCTGGACGGGCACGATGTACGCCCACACCCTCTCCGGGCTGGCCGCATGCTACATCGCCGCGATTCCCTTCTACGCGAACGACGCTCTCTCGACCGCCCTGACCGCAGGAGCCCTCTTCGGAGTACCCGTACTCGCACGGAACATCGCAGAGACCCTCCGCACCGCAAAGCATCCGACCTTCGCGTAGAACAGCAAGCTTTTGGCCTTTAGCTTCTAGCTCAGTGCCGGACCCGAAAAACCTGTCATCCTGAGCGAAGTCGAAGGACCTGCGGTTCCCCTCCCGACCCAGTCACGAACGTCCGCCCATCGAGCAAGAAAAAGGGCCGCAGGGGATCACCCCGCAGCCCTTCCCATCCATCCAGAAAACTAAGCCGCCTCATCCTCCAGCGGCAGCTTCACGCCCCGCCGCCGGTCAAAGACCATCCGAATCACGTAGATCGCCAGCGCCAGCAGGAGCACGCCACCGACCGCCAGCACCACGCCAAAGTGATGGTGCAGCGCCCCGGTCATCGTCTTGAGGATCCGCTGGCCGAAGAAGATGATCAGGAACGAGACCACAAGGAACCGTATGAACTTGCCCAGGAAGATCGCACCGAAGTAGGCCAGCGGCCGCATCTCGAAGACGCCCGCGGCAAACTCAAACAGCTTCACCGGGAACGGCGGCGGAGCCATCGCCGGCAGCATGATCGCCAGGAACTCCTGCTTCTCGAACCGGTCGCGCAGCTTCTCGTACCGCTGCCGGTTGATCCGCTTCAGTAGAAACAGCTCCCCGCCAGCTCGCCCGAGAAAGTACGGCAACAGGCTGCCGATCGCCGACCCGAACGCCGCCATCAGGCAATACAGCACGGCGCGCGCATGGTCGTTGATGACGTAATCGATCACCATCGCGTCCAGCGGCATCGGGATCGCAGCCGAATCGAGCACCGCAATCGCGCCAATCCCCCAGACTCCAAGCGGCTTCAGAAAGGCGAGCAGCGCAAGGTTCCACTTCGCCAGGAAGGCAAAGCGCGAGTGGTGCGCGACGACTGGAACAGGTCCCGCTACGGGATTAAACCTGGCTAAATTAAGCACCGCGCCCCCCGTCGGTCGACTGGCCATGCGGCTCATGCGAGGTGTTGCCCGCCAGCAGGTCCAGCGCATGCGGCAGAATCGGAAGGATCGACGCGAGCGAGCTTCCCGCCCCGGCCGGGCTGCCCGGCAGGTTGACGATCAGGCAGGCTCCCAGCGTCCCGCAGACCGCACGGCTCAGCGGCGCAAGCGGCGTATGGAGGAGGCCGTCGGCACGCATCCGCTCGGCCAGGCCGTCGATCAGGCGCTCACAGACGAGCCGGGTCGCGTCGGGCGTCACATCCCGTGCTGCAAGCCCAGTTCCGCCGGTGGTGACAATCAGGCTCGCCGACCGGGCATGGTGGCGGAGCGCCTCGGCGATCTGGTCGAACTCGTCGGGAAGCGTATGAATCGCCGGGTGGGCCACACCGGCCTCGACCAGCAGCCGGACGACCGCAGGCCCGGACAGATCCTGCTGGGTCCCCTGAAAACAGCGGTCACTGATCGTAAGAACAACACATTGCGTATGAGATGGAAGGCGCGGAATCACAGGGCCTAGTTTACCGTGACACCGCTTTGTCCCCGTTTGGGTTGTCCTTAAACCCGGCATTGTCCACCCGAAACGGTTGCCAGGGGCGAAGATTTCTTGCAACGTTCACGAACCCGACTCCAGATCAGGAATCTACATCCAAAGACGCAGACCGCTCATTCGAGCCTGCAATTGCACAAGGGAGAGACATGGTAAACACTGACCTGAATCAGGACATCACCCCGGAGAAGATCGGGCCCGACTCCACCGCAACCTTTGACAACTCCACCAGCAACCCAACCGAGTACGCCAGCAGCGAATCCCTCTCAAGCGCCGCACCCGACGACGAGCAGGACGAGTTGGACGGGGACAACGACGACCTCGAAGACCCGGACTTCGATGATGAAGATGCTGAGGACGAAGACGTCGAAGACGAGATCACCGGGGCCGATGACCCTCTCGAGGGCGACGAGACCCAGAGCGGACTCTAAGGGCATAAGGCAGTAGCCAGCTCGCAGCTTTTTGGTCAAACCGCCCACGATCCGGGTCAATCTGAAGCCGCCCGCAACCGCGTCATACTGAACGAAGCAGAAGAACCTGCGGTGCCCCTCTGCACCAACCGATAAGCCCGTGTGCCCCATCCTTCGCAGTCCCACCGCGAAGGATGGAGTCCATACCGCCCGAACCACCACGATCCAGCTAAAAGCCAGAAGCTAACAGCTACAAGCTGGCTTTCCCAAACGGCACCTTCGGCTGAATCTCCCGCCCACCGTGCCAGATCGTCACGATCTTCTCGGTATTCTCAATCCCGTCCAGCGGGTTCCCGCCCAGAAGAATCAGGTCCGCACGGTGCCCCGGGACCAGCGTTCCCGTCTGCGCTGCGATCCCGAGCAGCTGGGCGTTTGTCCCAGTCGCCGCGTGGATCGCCTCCATCGGCGTCAGCCCCGCCGCAACCATCATCGCCAGCTCATGATGCTCGGCAAAGCCCGGAATTCTGTACGGGCTCGCCCCCGAATCAGTCCCGAAGCCGACCTTAATCCCCGCATCCAAGGCCAGCCGAAGGTTTCGCTGCGCCATGGCAAAGTCCGCGCGGTGCCGCGCCGTCGTCGGATCATTCTGCTGCTTTCGCAGGTACATATCGCTCGTCAGCATACGGAACAGCTCCGGCGAGATCGCTCCCTGGAAGAACGGCGTATCCATCCACGCTGGATGCGACTGGTAGACAAGGAACGACTCATCCACCGTCAGCGTCGGAATATAGAAGGTTCCGTGCTGCTTCATCGCCTGCATCAACGCCGCATCGAGCGGCTGATCGCGGACCGAATGGGCCAGCACATCGACGCGTCGCTCCACCAGCTGCTTCGCATCGTCGAGAGCCCAGACGTGGGCCGCCACCGGAACGTGATGCGCGTGCGCCTCCGCCAGCACGGCGTCGAAGATGTCGGACGTCATCTTTGGCCTGGTCCCGTACATATCGTCCAGCCAGATCTTGATGAAGTCGGTCCTGCGTCCGGCCGCCTCATCCACATCGGTCCGCGCCTCGGCAGCGGTCGCCGGGGTGTAGAGCTGATCGGGCTGGTGCGGAATGGGTGGCACACCGTTCGGCACGCCGATCCCACGGTCTGCGACCAGGACACTCGCCCCGTCGAGCTTCCCCGCGCGCTGCTCCGCCCTGATCCCGTAGATCAGGTCCCGGTTCAGCCCCAGCGACAGCATGGTGGTCACGCCGTACTGCTCATACTGCCGCAGCTCGTCGAGCACATGCTCCCGGGTGTAGTAGTCGGCGTCGTTCCTCGTGTCGTTGACCAGCGCGAGATGGCCGTGGGCGTTGATCAGCCCGGGAATGATCGTCTTTCCAGTCCCGTCGATGACATGCACTGACGAGCTCGGCTGCCGCGCCTTTCCTTCAGCCACGATGCTTTTGATCTTTCCAGCCTCGATCGTGAGCGTCGCATTCTCGACAGCCGGCCGGCCGGTGCCATCGATGACCCGGACGTGCGTAATCTGCGTGACAGCGTAGGACGGCACGGGGACCGTCTCCGACTGGGCGACTGGCGAAAGCATCAGGAGCAGAAGCAGTGGGTGCATACGCTACCGTAGATGCTTTCCGCGGCTTTCCGGGAATAATTTACGGAAAGAGCTTTTAGCTCCTAGCTTCCGGCTTTTAGCTTGAACAGCCACAAACTCCTGTCATCCTGAGCGAAGTCGAAGGACCTGCGGTTCGCGCCGCCACGCATGCCCGGGTGCCCATCCTTCGCAGCCCTGTCGCGAAGGGTGGGACGTAAACCCCCTCCTCGCCCGAACAAACTACCGGCCATTCCCCTAAAGAATGAGAAAATAAGCAACGGAGACGAGGAAAAATCATCGCAGCCTGCTCCCGGGCGCGTTGAATCGCCCCCGGGAACAGAACTTTCTTCCCTGAATCAGCGTCTTACCCATAGAGTTCATGCCAGCCCCAAGCCTCGAAACGCCCCCGAATCCGGTCGAACCTCCCTCTCCGCTCAAAGTCCGGACCGGCCGCTTCGGCGAGCTTGAAGAGCACGAGCTCATCCACCTGCTCGACACCCTCGACGACGAACGCGCTAAATCGCGCTTCCGCGAGTCGATCTACATCTCGCTCTTTGTTTACATCGTGCTCGGCTGGTTCCTTTTTTACGGACCACGTGTGCTCTTTCATCAGCCGCGCCTGATCAATCCCTCCGAGGTCCTGAAACAGCGTGAGCTAACCAATCTCCAGCTTCCCAGCGACATCGCGAAGGAGCTGCAGAGCGCCCCCAAGTCCCCGAAGGCCGCAAAGGCCGAGGCGAAGCCCGCCCCGGCAGCCCGCCCGCAGGTTGACCGGAAGACCCTTGAGGCGATGCGTAAGGCGACCGCCGCCGCGGCGAAGCCACTCCCTGCCGCTCCCCAGCCGCAGCCCGCGCCGCCCCCGCCCGTCCAGCAGGCACAGCCCTCGCCGCTTCCGCAGATCCAGCACCCCCAGCCTGTACAGCCCACGCTCTCTACGATCCCGGACGCTCCCAAGCCCCGCCCGAACTTCGGCGGTCAGAGCCAGAGCGCAGGCGACACCATCCGCGAAGCCGTGCAGGGTGCCGCAAAGAATCGTGGTGGTGGCGGTGATTATGGCAACGCCATCACGCCTTCAAAGGTCGGCGTTGGAACCGGGGTCGACGTTCTTTCGGATACGATGGGCGTCAACTTCGACCCGTATCTGAAGAAGATCATGCGCCAGATCTACAACACCTGGATCCCGCTGATCCCCGAAGAGGCCCGGCCGCCGCTTAACAAGCAGGGTGTCACCCAGATCCGCTTTACGATCCTCCCGGACGGCCACATTGGCGGCATGACGCTCGAGGGCTCGACCCACGACGACGCCCTGAACCGTGCCGCATGGGGATCAATCACCGGCGTCGGCCAGTTTCCCAGCCTGCCCAGCGAGTTTCACGGCCCGAATCTAGAGCTTCGCATCCACTACCTGGTGAACCAGAAGCAGGAGTAGCCGCGATGCCGATCCCACGTGATCCCACCGCTCCCATGGTCATCGTCCGGCGTCGCCAGGCGCGAGGTCTCATGGCGTTAGCCATCGCCGTGTTGCTCTTCAGCATTCTCCGCACCGGATTCCATGCCTCCTTCACGACCGGCTGGTGGCATCTTTGGTAGGTCAACCCGAAAAGCCTCTGATCGTCCTTGCCGGGCCGACAGCAAGCGGCAAGACCGCGCTTTCCATCCGCCTCGCGCAGGAATTCAATGGAGAGATCGTCAGCTGCGACTCGGTCGCGGTCTATCGCGGGATGGAGATCGGCAGCGCCAAGCCGAGTCTCGAAGAGCGCGCCCTCGTCCCCCACCACATGATCGACGTCGCCTGGCCGAATGAGGCGTGCACCGCCGGCGAGTACAGCCGCATGGCCCGCGAAGCCCTTGAAGGCATCAGCGAACGCGGCCACCTGCCCATCATCGCCGGGGGAACCGGTCTCTACCTGCGCGCCCTGATCGACGGCCTCTTTCCCTCGCCGCCGCGCGACCAAGAGCTCCGCGAACGCCTGCGGACCTCTGCCGAGCTCCGTGGGCCGGCCCACCTGCACCGTATGCTCCTGCGCCTCGATGCCGCCGCCGCGCAGGCCATTCATCCGAATGATCTCTCCAAGCTCGTCCGAGCGATTGAGGTGAGCCTCGCGGCCAAGCAGCCGCTGACCGAGCAATGGCAAAAGGGCCGCGACGCGCTTGCGGGCTACCGAATCCTGCGGCTCGGCCTGAACCCGCCGCGCGAGCTGCTCTATGAACGCATCAACCAGCGCGCCGCTGCAATGTTCGACCGGGGCCTCATCGAAGAGACTGGCGCTTTGGTCGAGCGATATGGCTATGGTTGCCGGCCCCTGACCTCGCTGGGCTATGCCGAGGCCGTCGCGCTTCTACGCGGTCAGTGTACGCAGGCGGAGGCTGTCACCCAGGCACAGCAGGGGCATCGCAACTACGCAAAGCGCCAGGGCACATGGTTCCGACGAGAGCCGGAGATGCACTGGCTGGCTGGCTTCGGGGCGGATGAGGCAATCTGGAGCGAAGCAAGAAGCGCCGTGAAGCAACATCTGGAAGCCCTGTAGCAGAGCACTCACGCACAGCGTCCAACACCCCACGAAGTGGCGCCCGACCAGTGGCGGGGCGCCCTCCCGTTTTATTGCTGAAGAACGAGATCGTCCGCAAGCCTGAACCGCATAATCGACTCGGCAGGAATCTCGATGTCGCGATTCCCCGTCAGCCCACCGATCGCCGTTCCAGCGCCTGCACCGGCAAGACCGCCGACCAGCAGCCCAACTCCACCAGTCGCGACGCCGCCGACCAGCATCCCCAGACCGGCACCACCGCCGATGAAGGCTGCCGAGCGCTTGCCCTTGCCCTTCTTGGTGCGGGTCAGGTCATGCGTGTCGATCGGGTAGCGCTGACCGTCGAGGTAGAGCGAGGTAAGCCGAAGCTCCAGGATCGAGCTGCCCTTGAAGTGGCCGCGACGATGCGACGCGTCAATCACCCCTTCGACGCGAGCGCCCTTCGGGATGACGACCTGGTCGTTACGGCCGGCGATCGGCTCGGCGACCTCACCGGTAAAGCGGTCGCCCGGACGGCTCGTCTTGACGCTGATGTGCTGGTTGATCCGGATCGCGAGCGTCGTTCCAGCGGCGACATGGACATCGGCCGGACGGATGATCGGGCCTGCACCGGGAGCCGGCGGACCCACGGGAGCCGTGCCCGGCTGGTACTGCTGCGGCTGACCC
>CAZZZQ010000179.1:0-7114 GCA_964658405.1 uncultured Sphingomonas sp. | reverse complement strand
CCATCACCCCGGGCATGCATGGCACGACCTTCGGCGGTGGACCCCTGGCCTGCGCCGTTGCCCAGGCCGTGATTGATACGATCGACAGTACTGGGCTGCTGACGCATGTTGCCGAGGTAGGCGCTTACTTCAGCGAGCAACTGCAGGAGCTCGCCTCCCGTCACACTGCCATCATCGATGTTCGCGGCGTTGGCCTGATGATCGGCGTGGAGCTCAACTCCGCTGAACTGGCGCAGACCATCGCCGCAGAGATGCTGGAGCGTCACATCATCATCAATCGAACCAGCGAGACCGTTTTACGATTCCTTCCGCCCTATATTCTCGAGCGCTCCCACGTCGATACCGCCGTTGCCGCGCTGAACGAGCTCTTCATCAACCACGCAGAACATGCCGGCGCCGAGCTGGAAGGAGAACACGCGAATGGGTAGCAAAACGATCAGCATCACCCCGGGAGAGAAGCCGGCTTCGACCAGAACGGCGACCCTCGGCATCCAGTCAGACACGGCATTTACCGAGGCGTCGAAGCGGCTCAACGGCCGCGATCTCTGCTCCATCTCCGACCTGACCGTCGAAGAGATGGCAGCGATCATGGAGCTGGCGCACGCCGTCAAGACGCACCCCGAAGACTTCCGCCACGCGCTCGACGCGAAGCAGATGGTGATGTTCTTCGAGAAGGCTTCGCTGCGCACACGTGTCACCTTCGAGGCCGCGATCAACACGCTCGGCGGCAATGCGATCTTTGTCGATCAGACCCAGTCCCCTCTTGGCGAGCGCGAGCCCCTCGCCGACATGGCGCGTAATCTTGAGCGCTGGATGAGCATCATGGTGCTCCGCACCTACTCGCACGAGACCATCACGGAGATGGCGTCCTTCTCGAAGATTCCGGTAATCAACGCGCTCTCTGACCTCGAGCACCCGTGCCAGGCGATCGCTGACTTCTTCACACTGGAGGAGCGCTTCGGCTCGGTCGAGGGTCTGCAGTTTGCTTATGTGGGCGACGGAAATAATGTGTGCCACTCACTGATGCTTACTGCTGCGCAGCTCGGTGCACACTGCACCGTTGCATCGCCGAAGGGCTTCGGTCCGAAGCTCGACATCATCCACAAGGCGATCGAGATCAGCGAGCAGACCGGCGGAACGATCACGCTGATGCAGGATCCGATCAAGGCAGTCACCGGCGCGGACGCGGTCTACACCGATGTCTGCACCAGCATGGGCTCTGAGCACGAAGCGACTAAGCGCGCGCCGATCTTCAAGCCGTATCAGGTCAATGAAGCGCTGATGTCGCATGCGAAGGCGGACGCTGTCTTCATGCATTGCCTCCCCGCACATCGTAATGCCGAGGTGACGGATGCGGTGCTTGACGGACCTCAGTCGGTGGTCTTTGACCAGGCTGAAAATCGCATGCACGCGCAGAAGGCCCTGCTCCTGATGCTGCTCGGCGGTGCCAAGCGCATCCCGAACAATCGCAGCCGTCACAACCGCTAAAACCTTTCTGATTCACAGGGCGGGCTCATTCCTTTGCGTGAGCCCACTACTGCACCCGCACACGCTACAAGAACGACCGAGGTCTTCATCGCATGTCTGTAATTCTCGAAACCGTACCCGTAGGTCAGAAGGTTGGCATCGCATTCTCAGGCGGCCTGGACACCAGCGCCGCGCTTCACTGGATGAAGCAGAAGGGCGCGCTCCCCTACGCCTATACCGCTAATCTTGGCCAGCCCGACGAGGCCGATTACGATGAGATTCCGCGTAAGGCCCTGGAGTACGGCGCCGAGAAGGCACGCCTGATTGACTGCCGCCTGCCCCTCGTTCGCGAGGGCATTGCCGCTCTGCAATCGGGCGCGTTCCACATCACCACTGCCGGTGTCACCTACTTCAATACCACCCCGATCGGGCGCGCCGTTACGGGTACCATGCTCGTCACCGCGATGAAGGAAGACGACGTCAACATCTGGGGCGATGGCTCGACCTTCAAGGGCAACGATATTGAACGCTTCTATCGCTACGGCCTCCTCGTCAACCCGGACCTGAAGGTCTACAAGCCATGGCTCGACGCAACCTTCATCGACGAGCTCGGCGGCCGCGCCGAGATGTCCGCGTTCATGAAGAAGTCCGGCTTCGCCTACAAGATGTCCTCCGAAAAAGCCTACTCGACCGACTCCAACATCCTCGGCGCGACCCACGAAGCGAAGGACCTCGAACTGCTCACCAGCTCCATGAAAATCGTCGAGCCTATCATGGGAACGGGCTTCTGGCGCGACGACGTAGAGGTGAAGCGCGAGGAGATCACTGTCCGCTTCGAAGAGGGCTTCCCTGTTGCTCTCAACGGGACCGAATACCCCGACCCCGTCGCCTTGCTGCTCGAAGCGAACCGCATTGGCGGCCGTCATGGCCTCGGCATGAGCGACCAGATCGAAAACCGCATCATCGAGGCCAAGAGCCGCGGCATCTACGAGGCCCCGGGCCTCGCGCTCCTCTTCATCGCCTACGAGCGCCTCATCACCGGCATCCACAACGAGGACACGATCGAGCAGTATCGCGACAGCGGCCGCAAGCTTGGCCGTCTCCTCTACCAGGGCCGCTGGTTTGACCCCCAGGCAATCATGCTCCGCGAGGCCGCTCAGCGCTGGGTTGCCAAGCCTGTAACCGGAGAGGTCACACTTGAGCTGCGCCGTGGCAACGACTACACGATCCTGAACACCGACTCGCCCAACCTGACCTTCCATCCGGAGCGCCTGACGATGGAGAAGGGCGAGTCCACCTTCTCCCCGCGCGATCGTATCGGCCAGCTCACGATGCGCAACCTCGACATCACGGACACGCGCGCCAAGCTTCTGACCTACGCACAGGCCGGGCTGCTCACGCTCAGCAAGGGCGCCGAGATGCCGCAGTTGAGCAGCAGCGACAAAGAGTAGCTGAATTTCGCGTGCACTCAGGGCTGAAGACCCGCCCCATCACAGCCCCAGGTCAATCAGGAGTACGTTACAAATGTCAGACGAGCAACAAAACGCCAGCAAGATGTGGTCCGGCCGCTTCCGCGAGCCCCTCGACGCAACCTTCGAATCCTGGCAGCGCTCTTTCCCCTTTGACTGGCGCCTGCTGCCGCAAGAGGTCGCCGCCTCGAAGGCTCACGCACAGGCAATCGCAGCCGCGGGCATTCTCAGCGAGGCAGAACTTACGACGATGGTCAACGGCCTCGATCAGGTTCTCGCCCAGACCACGCTGACCGCAGCCGTTGTGGCAGAGGCCCCCGAGGCCGAGGACATCCACCACTTTACCGAGCTGCAGCTCACGAAAATCATCGGCAACCTGGCTCTCAAGCTCCACACTGGCCGAAGCCGCAACGAGCAGATCGCCACCGACATGCGCCTCTTCGTGCGCGACGCCATTGATTCCACGCTGGCCGGCCTGAAGAACTGGCGCGAAGCTCTCCTCGATCTCGCCGACCTTTCGGCCAACGCGGTCATGCCCTCGTATACGCATCTTCAGCGCGCCGAGCCGGTGCTCGTTGCCCACTGGCTGCTGGCTTACGTCAGCATGCTGGAGCGTGATGCCAGCCGCCTCACCGATGCCCGCAAGCGGATGAATCTTTGCCCGCTCGGATCAGGCGCGGTCGCCGGCGCAACGCTTGCACTGGACCGGACGATCGCGTCCAAGGCGCTCGGGTTTGACGGCCCAACGCCGAACAGCATGGACGCAACCAGCGACCGTGACTTCGCGCTGGAGTTCACGCAGGCCATCGCGACCCTCGGAATTCACATCTCGCGCTTCGCTGAAGAGCTGACGCTCTACTCCACCGCGGAGTTCGGCTTCCTCGATCTGCCCGAGCGCTTTTCGACCGGATCGAGCGCCATGCCGCAGAAGAAAAATCCGGACCTGACCGAGTTGATCCGCGGCAAATCGGGCCGCCTGCTCGGATCCGCGACCACCCTCGCGACCCTCATCAAGGGGTTACCGCTGGCTTATAACAAAGACCTGCAAGAGGGTCAGGAGCCGGTCTTCGACTCCGCCGACACCATCGCCGGAATCCTCAGCGTACTGCCAGCCTTCACGCGCTCCCTGCGTTTCCGCTTTGATGCCATGCTGCTCGCATCCGAGACCGGCTACCTCAACGCGATGGCCGCCGCCACGTACCTCACGCACAAGGGAGTTCCCTTTCGCAAGGCCCACGAGAAGATCGGGCATGCCGTCCGGCTCGGGCTCGAGACCGGCCGTGAACTGGGCCAATTGACGCTTGAGGAATTGAGGACCCTCGGCGACGAGTTCGGCGAAGACTTCTTTGCAAGCATCACGCTCGAAGCCACGCTGGACTGTCACGATGTCGTCGGCGGCACAGCACGGACGCGGGTTGCGTCTGCGCTTGCAGAGGCCCGCACCCGGCTTAGCAGCTAAGCGAGCCCCGGCGCGAATTTCACCGCCGGGGTTGCATCTGCAGTACCTTACAACGCCTCCGCTGCACGTAACTGCCCACCCCGGAACAATAATCTGCGAAAATAAATGCAGGGAGTCTATTGTCATTGCCCAGTTCGTTCCTGATGCCCGTGAGTGACTCCACCTCCTCGTCGCGTCCGCGTGTCGGAGGTGCCACTGTGCGCAAGGCCAAGCTGCAGGATGCGGCGAACATCTTCGACCTGGTCAACTCGCTCTCCGGCGATGGCACCCTGCTCCGCCGTAACTACGCGGAGATCTGCGAGAACGTTCGGGACTTCGTCGTCGCAGAGTCAGAGAGCGGTGTCTTCCTCGGCTGCGGCGCGCTTCATCTCTACGGTCCTCATCTCTCAGAGGTCCGCTCGATCGTCGTCAAGCCTGAGGCGAAGGGACAGGGCGCTGGAGGCAAGCTGCTTCGCATGCTGCTGGCCGAGGCGGAAGATCAGGGCGTCCTGTGCGTCAGTCTCTTCACGCGGATCCCGGACTTCTTCTTCCACTTCGGCTTTCGTGTGGTCGATCGCACCGTGCTTCCAGACAAGATCTACAAGGATTGCCAGGCCTGCCCGCGGCTCTACGCCTGCGACGAGGTGGCCATGGTTCGTGGCCCGCTCCCGCGCATTGCCGTTCTTGGTCCGAGCAAGATCGCTGAACCTGAACTGGTGAAGCTTCAGACCGGCTCGATCGCTCCGAACCATTAGGCAATGGCGCCCAGACGCTGCGCGTGAGACGTTCAGAGTTTGATGGCTCGCAGGCGCAGCGCATTCCCAATCACTGATACGGAACTCAGGCTCATAGCCGCAGCCGCGATCATCGGACTGAGGAGCAGCCCGGTGAATGGATACAAAATTCCCGCCGCCAGTGGGACCCCAAGCGCGTTATAGACAAATGCCAGGAAGAGGTTCTGACGAATATTGCTCATCGTCCGCTGGCTTAGGTGCCGAGCCTTCAGAATCCCGCGCAGATCGCCGTGGATCAAGGTGATCCCGCCGGTCTCCATCGCAACATCGGTCCCGGTTCCCATCGCAATGCCAACGTTAGCCTTCGCAAGCGCCGGGGCATCGTTGACCCCGTCGCCCGCCATCGCGACCACCCGGCCCTGCCCCTGCAGGCGCTCGATCACAGCAGCCTTTCCCTCGGGAGAAACTCCCGCTTCGAAGTCGATCCCAAGCTTCTGAGCTACGGCCGCCGCAGTCGTCTTGTTGTCGCCCGTGACCATCAGGACCTTCAGCCCCGCCTGCCGCAGCTCGTGAATCGCATCCGCGGTGGACGCTTTGATGGTGTCGGCAATCGCGATCATTCCCGCAAACCTGCCCTCGGACACGACGAACAGAACGGTCTGTCCCTCCTGGCGCAACGCTTCACCCTGCTTGAGATCGCCAGCCTCGACACCAAGCCGCTTCAGCAGCGCTTCGTTTCCAGCGGCAACCTTTCGTCCGCCTACCGTTCCCTCGACGCCTTCGCCGGTAAACGATTGAAAGCCCTCGACAGCTACAAGCTCAATCTTCCGATCCCTGGCGGCAGTAGTGATCGCCGCGGCAAGCGGGTGCTCGCTGGAGTTCTCGAGGCTGGCCACCAGTTGCAACAACCCGGCCTCCTCAAACCCCTCAGCTGTAACGATCGTCGTCAGCCGCGGCTTCCCTTCGGTAAGCGTGCCGGTCTTGTCGACGACCAGCGTATCGACCTTCTCGAAGGTCTCGAGCGCCTCCGCGTTGCGAATGAGGATGCCTTGGCTTGCGCCTTTGCCGGTCCCCACCATAATCGCCATCGGCGTTGCCAGCCCGAGCGCGCAGGGGCAGGCAATGATCAGCACCGCCACCGCGTTGATCAGGGCATGCCCGAAGTGGGGCTGTGGCCCGTAGATTGACCACACTGCGAACGTGATGACCGCCGCGACCAGCACCGCCGGCACAAACCACGACGCGACCACGTCCGCCAGCCGCTGGATGGGGGCGCGCGTCCGCTGCGCCTCGCCGACCATGCTGACGATCCGGGCGAGCATGGTATCCGCTCCGACTCGGCTCGCCTCCATGACGAGGCTGCCGGTCCCGTTGATTGTCCCCCCGATGACCGTTGCGCCGGTCGTCTTCTCGACCGGGATGGGCTCGCCGCTCACCATCGACTCGTCGACCGAGCTGCCGCCCTCACGGACCACGCCGTCGGTTGGGATCTTCTCGCCCGGCCGGACCCGCAGCCGGTCCCCTACCTGGATCTGTGCAAGGTCAACGTCAGCCTCGCTTCCGTCCGCCGCGATCCGCCGGGCCGTCTTTGGTGCAAGCCCGAGCAGCGCTTTGATTGCGCTTCCCGTCTGCGCACGCGCCCTCAACTCCAGCACCTGGCCCAGCAGCACAAGGACAATGATGACCGACGCCGCTTCGAAGTAGAGCCCAAGCTGGCCGTTCATCGTTCGGAAAGACGCCGGAAACAGCCCGGGCACTACGACCGCGACCACACTGTAGAGATACGCCGCGCCTGAGCCGATGGCGATCAGCGTGAACATGTTCGGGCTGCGGTGGACGATCGAGGCATAGCCGCGCTCGAAGAACGGCCAGCCAGCCCAGAGGACCACCGGCGTCGCCAGCAGCAGTTCAAACCAGCCGAGCACCGGGCTCTTCATCAGGATCTCAAGCGAATAGCTCGGAAAGAGTTCCGCCAGCATGATCAGCAGCAGCGGAAGCGTCAGCGC
>CAZZZQ010000178.1:0-7128 GCA_964658405.1 uncultured Sphingomonas sp. | reverse complement strand
GATCTCAGGTCGAAGGTGGTTGGGGCGGTCTCGTGTTTGAAGGGGCATTGCATGGCTGCGACCTTGACCTGCGACATGACGGGGTCGGCTCCATCCCCTGCTTCGGGAAAGGTGCCCTTGTTGACCCACTGGGTCTGGATGAACTCGAACTGGTTCTCGATGCTGGTCTGGTAGCAGAGGAAGAGCAGGCCGCGGGAGATGCCGTCGTCGGTGAAGGTGCCGTTGAGGCCGGCGGCGGTGGGGATGGGCATGTACTCGCCGAAGGGGATGCCGCGGCGAAGGATGCGGTGGGTCTGGGTGTCGCTCTCGTGCAGGTTGCCGCTGGTGTTCTCCGTGCCGTCCTGGTTGAGGAACTGCTCGTCCCGGGGGTAGGCCTTGCGGACGTGTGCGGGCCGCGGGGTGAACTGGCCGGTGAGGTCTGCACCGTACTCGAAGTCGTTGATGTGGAGCGGCTCGGTGAGGTCGGGGAGGGCGAGTGAGGGGTCGCCGAGGTTGGTGTCGGTGGCGCCGGCGACGAGATTGCTGAGGACCTCGGCCGGACAGCCGGAGCGGAAGCGGCCGACGATCTTCGAGCCGAGCACCTCCGGGTCGAGGCCGAGGGCGGAGGCGTTGGAGCGGATGCTGTTGCGGAAGCCGGCGACGTCCTGCTGGAGCTTGCGGAAGACGAGGAAGGAGCCGTTGACGCTCCAGTCCGGGCCGTTCTGGCTGATGGGACCCTGGGCGGGGTTGGGTGGATCGACGCCGGCGGGGGGCCGGGTCTTGACCTGGGTGGGGTAGCCGAGGACGAACTCGCCGGGCCAGAGCAGGTCCTGTCCGGGGATTCCCTGGGTTTTGTCCGAGGTGAGAGAGGGCGTGAAGCCGCGGACGCCGGGCTGCGAGATGCCGTCGCGAAAGCCGAAGTGCTCGTTGGGTGATGCGTCGCCGGGCGGTGCTTCGCCGGCCTCGATGTGGATGAGCGAGAGGCCGCTGCCGGGGAGGGTGGCGACGAGGGCGTTGACTGGGGCGGCGAGATCCGCGGGATCGTCGGCGGCGAGCAGAACGAGGACATCGAAGAAGCTGCGGCTCTGCAGCCACGGGTCCCACTGGTCGGGCGAGTTGAGGCCGACGTCGCCGAGGTGCCTGCTGCGGCTGGCCATGCCGTCTTTGAAGTCGGCGGGGAACTTCGAGGTGTGGGTTGCGCCCAGCTTGTCGAGGCCGGGAGCGTTGAAGGCGATGTTGAACCAGTGCTGGTTGGCCGGGGTGATGCCGTTGGCAACGTCCTGCTTGCGCTGGTCGTTTGCGAGCTTCACGACGGCGGTGTTCGAGACGTTGGGAAGCTGGTGTTTGAGCCAGAGCTTCGCCTTGGCGGGATCGTCGATGCGGAGGAAGCAGAAGCGCTGGTGATCCTTGTTGAAGCCGGCGAGGATGTTGCCCTGGACCTCTAAGAGATCGATGGGAACGCTGACCGAAGCCGTGGAGGGGCTGACAGGAATGGTCGACATGGAGGGAAGCCTTTCGGAGTTTGAGTTAAAAAGCCTGGCCGGGGACGAGCGGTTCTTCAGGGGATGGGCCGGGGATGGTGCTCTTAGGGGGGAGCCCGCGATTCGGGGGGCCGGGAGCTGACAGGAGCGCCTGGAGAGGCCGCGCTCGTCGCTCGCTCTGCACGCGCTGGGGGTCAGGGCGTCTGGTGCGGATGATCATGGCACCGGTCTTTGGAGCGATCCAGAGGCAGTTCCGCCTGATTTCCGGGGGGCGGCGCGGGAGGGCAGGCGTTCTTTTCACAACCGCGGGGTTGGCGCATGGCATCCCACTGTAAGGTGCTTGTCCCTGAACCAGTTCGAGAGTTTTTTCGGTGTAGAGTTTTGCGGCCCCTGCTGCGTCTGCTGCGGGGCGGGGTCACGCCGCGGCGTCTGGCTTGGAGCCTGGCGCTGGGAATTGTGGTCGGGATCAATCCGTCGGTGGGCGTGACGACGCTCGTGGTGATCATGCTGGCGTGGACCTTCGGGCTGAACCAGGTGGCGTCGCAGATCGGGCTCCACGTGGTGGCGCCGCTGCACCTGGTGCTGTTTATTCCGTTTATCGAGCTTGGGGTGCATCTGTTTCATACGCGCCACCTGCCGATGGATCGACACCAGCTTGAGCAGCTCAGCCATCATCCGTGGCGGCTGGTGAAGGAGATCTGGCTGTGGGAGTGGCATGCGCTGGTGGTGTGGGCGGTGATCGCGGTGGTGGTGATGCCGCTGCTTGCGCTCTGGATCCGGCGGGGGCTGGTGGTGCTGATGCGGCGGCACAAGGCCCTGATGCGGTCGGGGCCGGGGACGCCGGTTTCGGAGTAGGTTGCGACTCCATCCTTCGCGGTGGGCTGCGGAGGATGGGGAACCCGGTTGGTTGGGGCTGGGGAGAGAGAGCAGCCGCAGGTCCTTCGACTTCGCTCAGGATGACAATTTCGGGGTGGGTCTCGCGACGCGGATTCACTTCGGGGATGCGTGGCGCCTAGGGCTGGAAGGTGGTGCGGGTGAGGCGTTCGGTCTCGATCCAGAGGCGGGTGGCGAGGGAGAGGTCGCGGGCGGACGGGGCGATTTTGGCGGGGACGGGGTGGCCTTTGAGCTCCTGGAAGCCGCTGGGGCCGTAGTAGCCGCCGGCGGTGACGTTGGGTGAGGTCGCGGCGTAGAGGGTAGGGAGTGCGCCGTGGGCGGCGTCCTGCGAGGCGAAGGGCGTCAGGATCAGCATGGCGATGCGGAGCGGGAGCGGGAGCGCGCCTCCTGAGCCGGCGGTCTGCAGGTTGGTGATCGCGTAACCGGGGTGCGCGCCGGTGCTGAGGATGGGCGAGTGGGCGGCGGTGAGGCGGCGCTGGAGCTCCTGCTGGAAGATGAGGTCGGCGAGCTTGGACTGCGAGTAGGCGCCGATCATCGGCTTGTAGACGCGCTCCGACTGGAGGTTGTCGAACTCGATCTTCCCCTGGTTGCTGACGCCGCTCGAGAGGGTGACGATGCGGGTGCCGGGCTGCTGCTTCATCAGCGGATAGAGGAGCGCGGTGAGCAGGAAGGGTCCAAGGTAGTTGGTCTGGAACTGGCGCTCGTAGCCGTCGACGGTGAGCTCGCGCCGGGGGACGGCCATGACGCCGGCGTTGTTGATGAGGAGGTCGAGCGACTGGCCGGGGAGCTGCTGGCGCAGGGTTGCGGCGAGGGCTCGGACGCTGGCGAGCGAGGCGAGATCGAGCACGGCGGGGGTGAGCACGGCTCCGGGGACCTCGCGGCGGATGCGTATGATGGCGTCGGTCGCCTTCTGGAGGGAGCGCGCGGGGAGGATGATCTCGGCGCCGCGGCGGGCGAGCTCAAGGGCGGCCTCGTAGCCGATGCCGGAGTTCGCGCCGGTGATGAGGACGCGGCGGCCGGACTGGGAGGGGATGTCGCTTGCTTGAAAGATCGTGTTCGCTGGATTCGTCATGCATGCAGTATGGTTCCATTAGTATCCTTTGGCAATAAGGCACCTTTTTGTCCTGTACTAACTGTGAGGTAACGAATGGCACCCCTGAACTGGGATGAGGCGAATGCGGCCTGCGAGGCGATGACCGATCGGGAGGATAACCTGACGCGCGAGATGGTCTCGCGGATCGCCGAGAAGTGGACGCTGTGGACGATGGCGGAGCTGGCTTCGGCGGAGGCTCCGGTGCGGTTTTCCCGGCTGATGGAGCGCGTGGAAGGGGTGAGCCAGAAGTCGCTGACGCGTGTGCTGCGGCAGCTGGAGCGCGACGGGCTGGTGACGCGGAAGGTCTATGCGGAGGTTCCGCCGCGGGTGGAGTACGCGATCACCGGGCTCGCGCTCGAGATGATGGAGCTGGTGCATCCGCTGTGGCAGTGGGCGGCGACGAATGTGGCGACCTTCCAGGCTGCGCAGGATGGGTATGACGCGAAGCAGGCGGCTCGGCGGGTGGCTGCGGAGGAGTAGTTTCGGCGCCGGGTAGACTAAGGTGTGCTCGCTACGCTTTACGCAAAATGGATGTTTGCCTGGGAGACGGCGCTGACGACGCGGGATACGAATCGCATCGTTCGACCGGTGGAATGGGGCTTTGACTGGCTGGAGGGGTTTGCGCCTGCCGGTGCAGAGCCGACGGATGACGCTGACGCGCTGCGGCGGATGATCGCAACCAGCGAGGCGATTACGGCCCGGTCCGACGAGTTCTTTGGCTATGTGCGGCCTACGGACTTCCGGCTGGAGGAGCATTTTCCGCTGCTGTATCCGACGAATGTCCGGCCGGAGACGCTGGCCGAGGATGCGGAGCTGAAGCGGCAGGCGGCGGTCGGGGACCTGGAGCGGGCGGATTTTCTGCGGTTTACGTCGGCGGTTGAGACGAAGTATCCGGAGAACGATGTCGTGAATGCGCGCTGGTATCCGGCGCCTGAGCACACGGATAAGAGCCGGCCGAAGCAGGCCATTATCGTGATGCCGCAGTGGAACGCGGACGCCTTCAGCCACAACGCGCTGTGTACGCTGTTCAACCGGTTTGGCGTGTCGGCGCTGCGGCTTTCGAAGCCCTATCACGATGTGCGGCGGCCGCTCGAGCTGGAGCGGTCGGACTATGCGGTGAGCTCGAATATCGGGCGGACGATGGCGGCGTGCCGGCAGGCGGTGGTGGATATTCGGAGCTGCATCGACTGGCTGGAGACGCAGGGGTATGAGCAGTTTGGCGTGCTGGGGACGAGTCTGGGGTCGGCGTATGCGTTTATCGCGGCGGCGCACGATCCGCGACTGCAGGTCTGCGCGTTCAACCATGCGTCGACCTCGTTTGGCGACGTGGTGTGGACGGGGCAGAGCACGCGGCATGTCCGCGCGGCGTTTGAAGAGGTAGGCCTGACGCAGGATGAGGTCCGCAGCATCTTCGCAGGGGTCAGCCCGAGCGTGTATATGGAGAAGTTTGCGGCACACCCGAAGCAGGTGCTTGTGGTGCATGCGACGTACGACCTGACGTTCCTGGTGGAGTTCTCGCTGGAGGTGCTGGCGAGCTTCAAACGGCTGGGCGTGGATTTCGTGTCGAAGGTGCTGCCGTGCGGGCACTACACGACGGGGGAGACGCCTTATAAGTACATGGACGGGTGGTTTCTGGGGTCGTTTGTGTATAAGGCGTTTAAGAAGCTGGCTAAGGGGAAGGGCTAGCTTTGAGCTTAGGGCAGAGGGGTGTTGGATCCCGGCCTTGCGGTGGTGCTGCAACGGGGCACCTAGGCGTTGTGGGTGGGGAGAAGAGTGCAACCGCAGGTCCTTCGACTTCGCTCAGGATGACAGTTTTTTGCTGGGGTTTTGAGAACGCGGGTTCCTTTCGGGAATGATCAACAAGGGGAGCCGATGATGCTGGGTGAGGGCTTTGAGCTTCTGGTGGGGGTGCCGGCTTCGGCGGAGTACTGTGCGCTGCGGGTGGCGGCGGGCTTGAGTGCGAAGAGCGTTGAGGCGGCGGATCGGGGGCTGCCGAATACGCTCTTTGGGGTGGTGATTCGTCGGAAGGGTGTGCTCGTGGGGATGGGGCGCGTCGTTGGCGATGACGGGACGGCTTACCTGGTGGTCGATATCGCGGTGGCGCCGGAGTTCCAGGGGCGTGGGTTTGGGAAGGCCATTGTGGGGCGGTTGGTCGAGCATCTGCGGGAGACCGCGCCGGTGGGGGCGTATGTGAGCCTGATCGCGGATGGGCCGGCGGAACACTTGTATGCGCAGTTCGGGTTCAAGCAGACGGCTCCGGCTTCCGTGGGGATGGCGTTTCGAATCGAGTAGGCGTGGCAGAACCGCAGGTCCTTACTTCGCTCAGGATGACCATTTAATAGTGGTCCAGCCTTTAGCTAAAGGCTAAAAGCTAGCAGCTAACGGCTGATTTCCCCGGGCAAAGTTGTTGGTTTCATCAAGGCCGCGGCGGTGGCGGAGGGTAGAATCTCCCTATGTCGATTGAGTTCAATGCACCCCTTGCCTCCGCTGATCCGGAGATTGCCGCCCAGATAGCGAACGAGGTCTCGCGCCAGCATGAAGGGCTCGAGATGATTGCTTCGGAGAACTTTGTCAGCCGTGCTGTGCTTGAGGCGGCGGGTTCGGTCTTCACGAACAAGTACGCCGAGGGGTATCCCGGGAAGCGGTACTACGGCGGGTGTGAGTTTGCCGATGTGGTTGAGGACCTGGCGCGGGATCGGGCGAAGAGGCTCTTCGGGGCGGAGCATGTGAACGTGCAGCCGCACTCCGGCTCGCAGGCGAACGCCGCCGCGTTTATGACGCTGCTGACGCCGGGCGATACGATCCTCGGGCTCGACCTGGCGCATGGCGGCCACCTGACGCATGGGCACAAGCTGAACTTTTCGGGCAAGCTCTACCGCGTCGTCGGCTACCAGGTTCGCAAGGATACCGAGACGATCGATTACGACGAGCTTGAGGCCACGGCTGTGCGCGAGAGGCCGAAGATGATCATCGGCGGCGGCAGCGCGTACCCGCGGATCTTTGACTTTGAGCGGATGCGCTCGATCGCCGATAAGGTTGGCGCGTACCTGCTGGTCGACATGGCGCACTTCGCCGGGCTGGTTGCGGGCGGCGCGCATCCTTCGCCGATTCCGCATGCGCACGTGGTGACAACGACGACGCACAAGACGCTGCGCGGACCGCGGTCGGGGATGATTCTGTGCGGGCAGGAGCTGGCTGCGGGGATCGACCGAAGCGTCTTCCCGGGGCAGCAGGGCGGGCCGCTGGTGCACGTGATGGCGGCGAAGGCGGTCGCGTTTCGCGAGGCGCTGGAGCCGGACTTCAAGACGTATGCCAGCCAGATCGTCGCCAACGCGAAGGTGCTGGCCGAGGCGATTGCGGGTGAGGGCTACCGGATTATCTCGGGCGGAACGGACACGCACCTGATGCTGATCGACGTCTTCCAGAAGGGCATGCTGGGCAGCGAGGCGGAGCAGGCGCTGGGCGCGGCTGGGATTACGGTGAACAAGAATGCGATTCCGTACGATACGAATCCGCCGATGAAGCCGAGCGGGATCCGGATCGGCACGCCGGCGCTGACGACGCGCGGGATGAAGGAGCCGGAGATGCGGACGATTGCGGGCTGGATCACGCAGGCGCTCGACCATCGGACGGATGCCGGTGCACTGGCACGGATCCGCGGCGAAGTTCTGGAGCTGGCAG
>CAZZZQ010000177.1:3338-7158 GCA_964658405.1 uncultured Sphingomonas sp. | reverse complement strand
CATCGAAGCGGCGTTCCCGTCCTTCTGCGAGGTGCTGTCGGAGGCCGTGCTCTGCACACTTGAGGGCAGGATCGACTTATCAGCCGCAGGGGAGACCTGGGCGTTCGCAAGTTCCGTGCAGGAGCAGGCGATGACTGCGGATAGAAGAAGAGAAGGAAGAGTTCTAGAGGTCCAGATCCTGGGCCGAAGTACGATCATAGAGTTAAGGCTACATTAGCGAGGTCAACCGCAACGGCCGGAGAAAAGAGCATCCGACCGTGAAAAGAGAAGAAAAGGCAGAGTAAGGCCAGGAAGCGGCCAAAGGTAGGACAGGGAAGCGCAGATCGAGGTTCAAATGTGGCGAGGCAAGAACTTGCCATCTGGAACAGGACGTTCTGGGAACTACATATAGTAGGCGACTTTTTCCAGCTCTTCCTGAATCTGCTGGATGGAGCATGCGAAGGAGTCGATCCGAGTGGTTGCCGTACGGAGATCATCTGCGGCGACGCCGTAGCCGCGGCCTGAGAGGAACGCGCTGACCAGTTCGGCCGCCTGTCTTGAATCGAGGCCCGACTGCTGGAGTTCTCTGCGGAGATCTGTCAGAGCCGTCTCTGCAAACTTCTCGATCTGAATCTGTTTACCCATTCCAACCTCCGCGTCGGTTTTGAGAGAGAAGCTCAGGTCTCGAAGGTAGAGGTTTACCGAGGTCATCCTCGGGACATCAGCATCTTCGTTGTAACTCTCTACTTCAGGTACGCAACGAAAATACACTTGGATTGCCAGGGATCGGCGTGGTCTTGATTTCCGAACTTTGATGACGCGGATGACGGGGGCGATGCCAGTCACGCAAATAAACCCAATCGAACAGGTCGTGATTGATGAGGGGTAACCTATCTACTGTTACCGACGTTATCACAGGCGATGAAAATAAGACCATCCCTTATCTCATGGGAGAAGCACCTCGCGAGGCGAGCAGGACGGGGAGACCGTCCACGATCGGGTAGAGCAGAGAGCAGCCTGAGCATTGGACGCCGCCCGCCTCGATGTGGAGAGCGTTGTGACAGACGGGGCAGACGAGCCATTGGAGGTCGGCCTGGGTGAGGGGGCGAATGCTCATGATCTCCAGTGTAGCCATCTCTGCGCGGGCATGCCGCGATACCATGAGGCTATGAGTTCAGCTCCGAAGATTCTGGATGGGATAGCGATTGCTGCCGAGATCAAGGCAGAGGTTGGTGAGGCGGTAAAGGCGCTAGCGGCGCAGGGAGTCAAGCCCGGGCTTGCGGTGATCCTGGTGGGTCATGTTCCGGCGTCCGAGATCTATGTTCGCAGCAAGGTCAAGACCTGCGGCGAGCTTGGGATCTACAGCGAGATGCTGACGCCGCCCGAGACGATTACGACCGAAGAGATGCTGGAGCTGGTGGCCGGCCTGAATGCGCGTGAGGATATCGACGGCATCCTGATCCAGCTGCCGCTGCCGAAGCATGTGGACACACGGCGGCTGCTCGAGGCGGTCTCACCCGATAAGGATGTGGACGGCTTCCACCCGATCAACGCCGGTCGCCTGCAGAGCGGGCAGCCGGGGCTTGCGCCGTGTACGCCTGCGGGCATCATGGAGGTTCTGAAGCGGAGCGGCCTGCCAGTGGCGGGGCAGAACGCGGTCGTCGTGGGTCGATCCGATATTGTCGGTAAGCCTGCGGCGATGATGCTGCTGAACGCCTCGGCCACGGTGACGGTCTGCCATAGCCGGACGAAGGACCTGGCGAAGTTTACCTGCGAGGCTGACCTGCTGGTGGCGGCGATCGGGCGGCCGGGATTTGTGACGGCAGAGATGGTGAAGCCGGGTGCGGTGCTGATCGATGTCGGGATCAACCGGGTGACGGATGCGGCTGAGGTCGAGGGCTTCTTCCCGGGGGATGCGGCACGGGCGGCGACCTTTGCCAGGCGCGGCTCGGTTGTGGTCGGGGATATTCACCCGTCGGCGTTCGCGATCTCGAGTGCGTATACGCCAGTCCCGGGAGGCGTCGGCGCGCTGACGATTGCGATGCTGATGGCGAACACGGTGACGGCTGCGAAGCTGCGCCGCGGCCTGCCGGTCGCGTAGGCCGCCGTGCTGCGGGTCGGGCTGACCGGTGGGCTGGGCAGCGGGAAGTCGACCGCGGCGCGGATGTTCGCCGATCGGGGTGCGATCGTCCTGCAGTCGGACGTCATCGGCCGGGAGCTGATGCAGCCCGGGCAGGCGGTCTATGCGGCGATCGTGGAGCGGTTTGGCGCGGGGGTAGTGCGGCCCGGCGGTCAGCTTGATCGGCCGGAGCTGGCGCGGCTGGCCTTTGCCGGCGGTGAGGCGGAGGCGCTGAATGCGATCGTGCATCCGGCGGTGATCGCGCGGCAGGAGGAGCTGATGCGCGCGATGCCGGTGGACTCAATCGTGGTGATCGAGTCCGCGCTGATCTTCGAGACGACCTATGCGGGCGCCGCTGGATGGAAGGGGCGCTTCGACAAGCTGGTGCTGGTGACGGCCCCGGAGGCGCTAAAGATCGCGCGCTTTCTGGAGCGGTCGGGAGCTACGCCTGACACGGCTGAGGCGCTTCAGTTAGAAGCGAAGCGCCGGCTGGCACTTCAGATTCCGGATGCGGAGAAGTCGGCGCAGTGCGATTTCGTGGTGATTAACGATGGCGACCTGTCCGGGCTGGAAAGGCAGGTGGGGCGGATTTGGCAGGCGCTGGTGTCTTTGCGTCAGGGGTAGGGGCTCCAGCCTTGCAAGGTCTTTCGGGTCGCTGGAAATTTTCTTCTGAAGGCTTATTGGGATTGAACTTACCGTGAGTACGAGCTGCCGGCGTGGGCTCGTACTCATCTTTAGGCGAGCCTTACTGATTGCTTCCAGAATCCTGCCAGATGTATGAGTTCACCTTGGTCGTTGAGCTTCGCATAGCTATGGCCGGTTAAAGAGTCTGAGCCGTCACGATGAAGCATCGTCCACTCAGCGAGCACTTGCTGATTCTGCATGATGAGGCTGGTGCTTTTGAAGTATGCGCCCGGAAACTCCCTTTGAAAGTCTGCAATGTGCACGGCGAGATCACTCATTCCTCGCCCGTTTGCGCCCGGGCTGGTGAAGACTACGTCGGGGCTGACGCTTGCTTGAAGGAGTCGCTCGCGCTCGGTGATCGAGATGTCGGCCCATGCGTCCTGATAGTTCTTCCAGAGTTGTTCTACGGCTGTTTCAGTCATGATTTGCTCCTTATTCTTCTTGTGAGCGATCGGATGATCGCCTCACACTTCGAACGATAGGCGCTTATGAAAGTGCAGTCGATAACAAGGAAGCCATGTTTCTTTACAAAGCGTCCAATCCTGTATGGATCCTTTTCTTGACCTCATACGGTTGCTTCGGCCCCAGGCCACCCTGTGGTCGCGCGTCGACGCTGTCGGCAGGTGGGGCGTGTCCTTTCGCCAGCGGGAGGATCTTCTCTTCTGCTGGGTGGACCAGGGGGAGTGCCTGCTGGTACGTCCGAACGCTGCGCCACTGACCCTGAAGAAGGATGACTTTGCGCTGGTCAGGACCTCCACGCCCTTCACACTTACCTCTGACCCGGATTTTGAGCCTGCGGCCAGCGAAGAGATCGTAGCCTCGACCGGGCACTTTGACATGAGGCTAGGCGAAGGCAACGAGCCGTCCACTGCTCTTCGTGGCGGGCGCTTTGTCTTCGATACAGCCAACGAGCGGCTGCTGATGGACCTTCTCCCGCAGGTGGTTCATTTCGCATCGGGCGATACCTCTTCTGGCCGACTGCGCTCGTTGCTCGCGATGAACGAAGAGGAGTTCAGGCGGCCCGGGCCGGGGAGCGAG
>CAZZZQ010000177.1:0-3328 GCA_964658405.1 uncultured Sphingomonas sp. | reverse complement strand
GCTGATGGAGCTGATCTTTGTGGAGATTCTGCGAAGTGGGGCGCCGAGCATCAACCCGATTCAAACGGGGCTGCTGGCGGGGCTGGCCGATCCTGTCATTGCCCCTGCGCTGGCAGCGATGCATCGGGCGGTCGCGCAGCCGTGGACCGTGGCTCTCCTGGCCCGCGTGAGCCATCTCTCGCGGTCGGGCTTCAGCCATCGCTTCCGGATGGTGATGGGAATCGGGCCAATTGAGTATCTGCAGCAGTGGCGGATCGCGCTGGCTAAAGACGAGCTCCGTGGCGGACGGCGGACTTCGGGAGAGATTGCTCTGCAAATCGGCTTCCAATCCGCGAGCGCCTTCAGCAACGCATTCAAACGCGCTGTCGGCTGCTCGCCCCGTCGGTTTGCCGAGGCGGCGCAACGTGCCGAAGGAACGGGCGAGGCCGATCAGGCGCAGTTGATCTCCCACGGCGTGCCGAAGCGGTCGGTGAGGAGGCCGTAGTGGGTGGCCCACATGGTTTTCTGGAGCGGGAGCAGGATGGTGCCGGCCTCGGCGAGGGTGCTGAAGATGCGAAAGGCTTCGCCGGGATCGTCCAGGTTGAGTTGCAGGGCAAACCCTTGGGGCGTCTTGTAGGTCGCTGACGGCAGGTCCACGCCGGTGATTGTCTGGTCGCCGATCCTGAGGGTGGCGTGGAAGATCTTATCTGCCAGCGTCGGATCAGCGAACGCCGTGGCGGAGGCGGTGTAGGTCATCATGAACTGGATCTCGCCGTCGAGGCACTCCTCGTAGAGTTTGAAGGCTGCTTCGCAATGACCGTTGAAGCTGAGGTGCGTGATGAGGCGCATGGGGGAGCCTTTCAGGTGCGGGAGGGTTGCTCTCGGTCGGGCACGGTCCAAAGGAGGGCGACCGCTGCGAAGCCGACAGCGGCGAAGGCGAACAGGCTGCCCTCGGGACCGACCGGGCCGCCGGTGATCCAGCTGGGTCCGGTCGGGAGGAAGGTGAAGAGGTGGCCCTGGTCGATGTAGCCGCTGCCGGCTGCTCCGAAGAGAGGCGCGCTGGCGAGGTTCCATCCGGCGTGGTATCCGGTGGCCCACCAGAGGGAACCGCTGCGGACGACGGAGTAGCCAAGGAGCAGACCGGCGGCGGCCAGGCGGATCATCCAGATCGGGCTGGCGCCGGGGTTGGCCCCGTGGGCGAGGGCGAAGGCGAGCGCAGAGATGAGGATGGCGGGCCGCATCCCGAAGAGGCGTGCGGCGAGGATGAGGATGAGACCGCGGAAGAGGAGCTCTTCGCCGGCGGCTCCGAGGGTCTCGGCGACCAGCCATGCTGCACCGTACGCGGCGTGAAGGACAGCGGAGCCGGGCGAGGGATAAAGCTGTGCGGCACCGACCGCCACGATGGTCAGAATGGTGGCGGCCATGACGGCAAGCCCGATGGCGAGGCCCTTCAGGAGGTAGGCGGCCTGCTCTTTGTCGAGGATGAGGACGGATGTAATGCCGGGCGGCGCGATGAAGGCGACCAGGGCGGTGACGGCGATCCACCAGAGCAGCCGGAGGGTGACGAGGAGGGCGTAGGCAGAGCAGAGGAGGGTAGTCGGGGTCGGCGCGTGCGGAATGCCGAGCGCTGTTCGCAACAGGTGATAGAGGGCGGTCAGGGGGACATCCTGCACGAAGTAGGCCGCGGCGACGAGTCCAAGGGCGATCAGGAGTCGAGCGCGAACCGGGCGTGAGGTCGCTTTCAGGCTGGCTTCAATCACGGAAGGTGCTCCTCGATCTCCTGCGTTGATACCTGGTGAGTGTAGACGCTGCCGGGTTCTTCTGTTGCTGGCTGCGGCCGGACCTTAGGCGCGGCGAAATCCATGGCTGCGGGGCAAGTTGACTACAATAGGGGGTAGCGGCGTGCGGTTCTGCGCCCAGATATGACAAGCGAGTGTCTCTGCCGATGAAGCTGCGTCCTGTACTCCTGGTTCTGCTCCTGCTGTCTGGTTTCTACTATGTCACGACGCATGTCGCGACGACGGGTGCGCTTGGAACGTGGGCGCACCACACGCTGGCTCCGCTTGGGGCGGCGGCCGAGAGTGGTGTCCCGGCGGGACCGCTGGAGCTGACGACCGCTGCGGCCGCGCCGGCCTTCGATACAGAGGAGCAGCAGAATATTGCCGTCTACAAGAAGGCGCTGCCTTCGGTCGTGAATATTACGTCGACCGCGGTGCAGTTTGATTTCTTCTATGGACCGGTTCCGCAGCAGGGGCAGGGTTCGGGCTTCATTCTTAATAAGGATGGGCTGATCCTGACGAATAACCACGTCATCGATAATGCGCAGCGGGTCGAGGTGACGCTCTCGGACAAGCACAAATACAAGGCAACGGTGCTGACGGTCGATAAAGGCCATGACCTTGCGCTGATCAAGATCAACAATGTTCCGAACCTGGTGCCGGCGGTGCTGGCGGAGTCACAGGGGCTGATGGTCGGGCAACGGGTCTATGCGATCGGCAACCCGTTTGGCCTGTCGGGAACGATGACGCGTGGAATTGTGTCGGCGATCCGGTCGATTCGCGGGGCCGATAATAATCCGATCGAGGATGCGATCCAGACGGATGCTGCGGTCAATCCTGGCAACTCTGGCGGTCCGCTGCTGAACTCGCGCGGCGAGGTGATCGGGATTACGACGCTGATTGCGAGCAACGGCGCGGATCAGAGCTCGGGGATCGGCTTTGCAATTCCGATCAACACGGCGAAGGCGGTGCTGGATGACTTTGCGAAGTATGGCCGCGTGCGGCGGCCGTCGCTCGATATCGTAACGCTGCCGGTGAGCCAGGATATTGCGCAGCAGATCGGGCTGCCTGCGGACTATGGCCTTCTGATTGAGCGCGTTCTGCCGGGTGGAGCGGCGGAGAAGGCCGGGCTGCATGGCGGGACGCAGCGGATGTACCAGGGGAATACGCCGGTGATGCTGGGCGGCGACCTGATCGTCGCGATGGATGGGCAGGACATTACGAATCCGCAGGACCTGTCGGCGGCGATGAATGCGCACCGTGCGGACGATGTCGTGACGATCACGATCTTCCGCGCGAAGAAGAAGATGGATGTGAAGGTCAAGCTCGGTGATGCGAAGGATACGGTTCGGCCGTCGCAGGGGCAGCAGACGTAGGGGGCTTAGAGCCCGGAATTGGGATGTATGTCGACAGATCTGCCGAGCTTTGAGCGGGCCGAGTACGGTGCAGCGGCGGAGCCTTGCGCGCGCTGCCGCCCACCGCTGACGGATCGCTTCTACACCGTTCATGGAGCTTCGCTGTGCGAGGCTTGCGCGAATGCGGCGGTGAATGAGCCTGCGGCTGGGGCAGAG
>CAZZZQ010000176.1:0-7175 GCA_964658405.1 uncultured Sphingomonas sp. | reverse complement strand
GCCCGCACCGCACCATCCGGTCCAAGGTGGATGTCCTTCCAGAGTTCGTTGAAGGCTCCAACCTCCAGCATCGTCAGGTCGAAGGGGCCGTATGTCGCCCCGATCTCGCTAAAGCCATCCCACCATCCCGTGTCTGCACCGAAGTAGATGCTGTGCTGCGAACCTTTGAGGACAAAGGAGGACCAGAGCGTCTCATAGCGGTTCGAGAGGCTACGCCCCGAGAAGTGACGAGCCGGAAGCGCCGTGATCTGGCAGCCTTCAACGGTGACGCTCTCCGTCCAGTCCAGTTCGGTGATGCGTTCTGCTGCGACGCCAAACGACTGCAGGATCTTCCCGACTTCGAGAGAGGTAACCCAGCGGGTTGCGGCAAAACCGGGAAGCTGCGCCAGCTTCTGGATCGTGCCTTTCCCCATGTGGTCGTAGTGATCGTGCGAGATCAGCACGACGTCGATCTTCGGGAGATCTTCCAGCCGCAGCGGTGCCGGAAAGAATCGCTTTGGGCCGAACCATTGCACGGGAGCCGCGCGCTCGTCCCAGACCGGATCAATCAGGATCCGAACCCCATCGATCTCGATCAGCGATGAGGAATGCCCCATCCAGGTGACGCGAAGACCGATCGCAGGCGGGGTCTTGTAGACCTCAAGATCGGTCTTGAATGGTCCCGGAACGAAGGCCGGCGCCCGCTCTTCCCTGTTCGACAGGTAAAGCGGAAGGACCTTGAACATCATCGACAGCCCACCGACCGTCGCCTCTACAGGATTTACGAACTTCCTGCCTGCCTTCTGCGACCGCTGCAACCATGCCATTCAGACGAATCCTCGGGCCACGCCGTAACCCCAGTATCCAGTGTAGCCTCCACCCCCTACGACTTCGAGGAGGTAGCCTCATCCTTATAGAAGGCGGCGATCTCATCCGCATAGCGCTTCTCAATGACCCGCCGCTTCAGCTTCATGCTCGGAGTCATGGTGCCGTCTTCAACGCTCCACGAATCGGGCACGAGAGAGACCCGCTTGATACTTTCGTACTGTGCGAGGCTGCTGTTGGTCTTGTCGACGATCTCCTGGTAAAGCTTGACTACCTTCGCATCCTTAATAAGCGCAGCGTGATCCGTGGCCGCGACGCCCTGCCCCTTCGCCCAGCCCTCGAGCACCGCGAAGTTCGGCGAGATCAGCACGCTCGCAAACTTGTGCCGATCACCCACTAACGCCGCCTGGTCGATCAGGTGATTCGCCTTCAGCTTGTTCTCGATCGGCTGCGGAGCAATGAACTTCCCTCCGCTCGTCTTCAACAGCTCTTTTTTGCGATCCGTGATGGAGAGGAATCCATCGGCGTCAATGACACCAATATCGCCGGTCTTGAACCAGCCATCCGGAGTGAAGACCTCACCCGCCGCCTCCGGCTTCTTCCAATACGCCTTGAAGACAGACGGGCCACGAACCTCAAGCTCACCATCAGCCGCGAGCCTGCAGTCCACATTGGCAAGCGGCTTGCCGACCGTACCGATCTTGTAGGCCTCGGGATAGTTCACCGCGATTACTGGCGAGGTCTCCGTCATCCCGTAGCCCTCAAGGATTCGCACTCCAGCATCGATGAACCAGCTCGCCGTATCCATTCCGAGCGGCGCACCGCCGGAGATGAAGGTGTGCACGCGACCACCGAAGGCTGCGCGAATCTTCGAATACACAAGCTTGTCGGCAATGATCCAGCTCAGTGAGCCGGGCGTCTTCCCCTGCATCGTCGCCGGCCGGTGTTTCTGGCCGACCTCGATTGCCCACTTCAGAATCCTTGACTTCAACGGCGAGGGAGCAGACTTCCCTTCCACTGCCTGACGGATCTTCTCATAGACGCGTGGCACGGCTAGAAACACGGTCGGCTTGATGGCCTGCATCGAGGGTGCCAATTGGTCGAACTTCGGACAGTAGGCAAGCTGCACGTCCTGGAAGAGCAGGCCGTAGTCGGTGTGCCGCGACGTGACATGAGACAGCGGCAGGAAGGAGAGGCAGCTATCTGACCCGTTGAAGCCGATCGGCACGGTCGAGATGCTGACATTGCTCGCCAGGTTCCCGTGGGTCAGCATGACGCCCTTCGGCTCGCCGGTCGTCCCCGAGGTATAGATGATTGTTGCAAGATCGTCGGCCGAGACGGACTTTACCTGCGCGTCAAACGCAGCGTTCGGTGCCCTGCGTTCCTCGACTCCCGCCATCAACGAGGCAAAGTTCTCCGCACCCGCGAAATCGCCCGCGTCCATCACGACAACGTGCTCAAGATCGGGCAACTCGCCTGCCTCAGCGATCTTTGCATACTGGTCCGCCGTCGAGACGACGACCACCTTTGCTCCGGAGTCGCGCAGCATATAACCCATGTGCTCGGCGGTCAGCGTGGGGTATAGCGGTACATCGACAGCACCCAGCGCAAGGGTCGCAAAGTCGGTCACAATCCACTCCCACCGATTCTCGGAGATCAGGGCGACGCGATCGCCCTTGACGATCCCCCATCCGGTGAAGACATCCGCGAGCGTCCGAACGCGGCCGTAGATCTCTGCCGAGGAGAGCGGCAGCCATGAACCGGCTTCGTCCTGCCAGAACATCACCGTTCGCTCGCCACCTGTACCAACTCGCGCAAACACATCATTGATCGTGGTTACATCCAGAAGCTTCATCTCGCCGCCATCATCCGTTCACCAGCACTCGCCTTCTGTGCTGGAAATATCTTGGAAGTGCCTCGCAGCCGGCTTGTGGACTTTCGCAGTCGATGCCGCCGGCCAATCTGTCTCCCGGACGCATCCTGCAGATCTAACTGCAGCCGCCAGAACCAGTTAAATGTACTTCATCAGGAGAGCGGCTGGCTTGAGGACTGATTGCTGCGTGAGAAGCGCATCTTTATACATTCTTCGAATGTTGCCCAGAGACGACAAAACGGGCAGCCAATGGCTGCCCGTTTTGTACGCTTACTTCTAAGCCTGCGGTTTTGGGGTCAACCGCACGAAGGCTGCTGCGGCATGTTCCCAGTCTGCCAGCATTGCGGATGCAAGGCTGCTCGCCGAGTCCTCGGCATGGCGGGCAATCAGAACCTTCAGGCCCTCCTGCGACGCGCTATCCGTCTGGGCGAAGCCCTCGGGAGTGACGAACTCAGGATGGAAGCGACCGTCGCGAACGAACGAGCCGTCTGCGTCATAGACCCAGGCCAGACCACCGGTCATGCCTGCCCCGAAGTTCATGCCCGATCGGCCCATCACGACGACAACGCCGCCGGTCATGTACTCGCAGCCATGGTCGCCGACACCTTCGACCACGGAGACGACGCCTGAGTTCCGGACCGCAAACCGTTCTCCGGCACGTCCGGCAGCAAAGAGGTAGCCGGAGGTCGCGCCATAGAGGGCAACGTTGCCCAGAATGACGTGCTGACCGCTGTCCTTCGCTGCAAGCCCACGGGCACGGATGACAAGCTCTCCGCCCGATAGACCCTTGCCTACGAAGTCGTTCGCCTGGCCGTCGAGGACAAGCTTCATTCCCTCGACCGCAAAGGCTCCGAAGGACTGGCCGGCTACGCCGAGCAGGTTGAAGGTGACGTCGACCGGAACCTCTCCCTGGGCGCGCTGGAGGGCGATCTCACCGGCAAGCCTTGCACCGATGGCGCGATCCCGATTCGCAATTGGAGAATCAACCGTATACGGTTGTCCATCAGCGATTGCCGCCAGGGCCGGCTCGACCCATGCCTCATCAAGCGGCTGGCGTGAGGTCGGACGATCATTTCGAACGCCCTCCCAGTGGACCGGGCCGTCGCCAACCTGGGCGAGCAGCGGCTGCAGATCGAGAGCACCGTCGAAGCGAACCTGCTCCAGCAGATCGGTGCGACCGATGGCCGCCTCAATCGAGGGCAGACCGTGTCGTGCAAGCATCTGCTGCAGATCGCCAGCCAGCTGCTCGAAGAAGCGAACGACGTGCTCCGGCTTGCCGCGGAACTTGGCCCGCAGCTCCGGCTTCTGGGTCGCGATGCCGGTGGGACAGGTGTTGAGGTGGCACTGGCGAGCCATGTCGCAGCCGAGTACGACGAGGACCGAGGTTCCGAAGGCGAACTCATCGGCTCCCAGCAACGCTGCCACAAGGACGTCGCGCGCCGTGGCAAGACCACCGTCGGTACGAAGACGAACCCGCCCACGCATGCCGTTCTCCATCAGGACCTGCTGGGCCTCGGCCAGGCCGAGCTCCCACGGATTCCCCGCATACTTGATGCTCGAGAGCGCCGCTGCACCGGTCCCGCCCGTGTTGCCGGCGATGACGATGAAGTCGGCATACGCCTTGGCGACGCCTGCCGCAACCGTTCCTACGCCACAGCTTGAGACCAGCTTCACACCGACAGCCGCCCGGGGATTGATGCGCTTCAGGTCATAGATCAGCTGGGCAAGATCCTCGATCGAGTAGATGTCGTGATGCGGCGGCGGTGAGATCAGCGAGACGCCTGGCTGGGCATGGCGGAGGCGTGCGATCAGACCACTGACCTTGTAGCCCGGAAGCTGTCCGCCCTCACCCGGCTTCGCACCCTGCGCAACCTTGATCTCGATCTCTTCCGCGTGTGCAAGATACTCCGCCGTGACGCCGAAGCGGCCTGAGGCGACCTGCTTGATCTTGTTGTTCAGGAGCAGCTCAGACAACGTGCGAGCCTGCACCATCGGCTCTGCGAGCGCGGTCGCACTGGCCGAACGAGCCTGCATGGACGAGCTCAGGCCATCGTCGCCGTCTCCGTTTTCAACCGGATGCAGCTTGTAAACATCGCGATCCTCGCCGCCTTCGCCCGTATTCGAGCGGCCGCCGAGCATGTTCATCGCCATGGTGATAGTCTGGTGCGCCTCGGGGCTCAGCGAACCGAGCGACATGGCGCTGGCCACAAAACGCTTGCACAGGCTAGCCGTCGATTCGACCTCGCCGATGGGCAGCTCCGCCCCGGCCGGACGAATCTCCAGCAGATCCCGGAGAACGGCAGGAGTGCGGGCAGCAACATCGCGGGAGTAGATCTGGAACGCACCCTGCGGATCGGTCGGCTGTGGCACATTGCGCGCGCTTCCAACGACGGACTGCAGCGCCTTCACCGTTCCGGGCTGCCAGGCGTGTGGCTCAGCCAGATCGGCCTTGCGGAAGCGAACCCAGCCGTAATCAGGCAGTTCAGCGGACTGGACCGCATCGGCTGCAGGAGCCTGCCAGGTCTCGCGAAGCTGGCGCTCCAGCTCCGCATAGCCGATTCCGGACAGCGGTGCCGGGGTGTCGACAAAGCAACGGTCCACGACGCTTGAATGCAGACCGAGGATGTCGAAGAGATGCGCGCTACGGTAGCTATCGACCACCGAGATGCCCATCTTAGACATGACCTTTGCCAGGCCGGCGTCGAGCGCCTTGAGCATCTTCTTCTCGCTCTCGACGGGATCGATGCCGGCGGGAGTCAGTGCACGGGCCGTCTCGAGTGCAAGCCACGGACAGACCGCACCCGCGCCATAGCCGATCAGAACCGCGGCATGGTGAATGTCTCTGCAATCACCGGCCTCAACTGCCATGCCTGCGAGCGTCCGCAGACCAGCCGCTACCAGCGCCTGGTGGACCACGCCGACGGCCATCGGCATGGGAATCGGAAGCATCGACGAGGTCGCTGCGCGATCCGTCAGCATCAGGATGCGTGCACCCTGGTCGCGAACGAGTTCAATCGCGTTTGCAGCCAGCGCATCGAGCGCCTGGGTCAGCGTCTGGGCGACCGGGAAGACGCACGGTAGCTCCTTCATGCTGAGCTCAGAGGCGTGAGCGTGCTGCTTCTCGCGAAGCGCCGCAACCTGTCCCAATGACAGAAAGGGCGACGACAACGAGAGACCCGGCAGCGGGGCGTTCTTGTCGAGCATGTGAGGCCACGGTCCAAGCCGCGTGTGAAGCGAGACCACGCAGGCCTCGCGCAGCGGATCGATCGCCGGGTTCGTGACCTGCGCAAAACGCTGCCGGAAGTAGGCGTAGACCGGACGCGGCGACCGCGCCAGGAAGGCGAGCGGCGTGTCGTCGCCCATGGACCAGACGGCATCCTTGCCGTCCAGCGCCATCGGGGCCAGGATCATCTTGACGTCCTCGCGGGTGTAGCCAAAGCCACGCTGAATCGTCGAAAGGGTGGCGCTATCCGGGGTAGTAAGAGGGAGCGGCACCAGCGGTGTGTCTTCCACCAGCTTGGTGTAGGTGGCGACCGAGTCAAAGATTGCGAGGAGTTCCTCATCCTCATAGACCTTGTGATCGATCAGGTCGACGACAAGCATCTGCCCCGGCCCAAGCCGGCCGCTGTGCGTGACGATCTCCGGGTCGAGGTCGACCAGTCCGGTCTCAGAGCCAGCGACAACGAGGCCATCGTTGGTGATCGCGAAACGGCAGGGACGCAGACCGTTGCGGTCGAGGACCGCACCGACGACGCGGCCGTCGCTGAAGGCAATCGCGGCGGGACCGTCCCACGGCTCGGCGCAGTCGGTGTGATAGCGCAGGAAGCTCGAGGTCTGGTGCCCTTCAGCCGCAGGGGGAAGCAGGATGCGGATGGATTCGGAGAGGGTGCGACCATTGCGCGAAAGCAGCTCAATCGCCTCGTCGAGGCTGGTCGAATCGGTGCCACCCCGGGTCAAAACAGGCTTGCACTCGACTGGCAGCGTGGAGTCGCGGGCGGCCATCCGTGCGCGATTGCCCCAGACCGTATTGATCTCACCGTTATGCGCGAGCGTCCGGCCGGGCTGGGCGCGATGCCATGTGGGCAGCGTATTGGTGGCGTAGCGCTGATGGAAGACGGCAAACGGGGTGATGTAGAGGGGAGATGCGAGGTCGGGGTAAAACTCCGGCAGCAACTTGCCGATACACATTGCCTTATAAACAAGCGTCTGCGAAGAAAGCGAACAGATATAGCCGGTCAGCTCGTCGTTTTCGTGCATCCGCTCAAACTGCTTGCGCGCCAGATAGAGGCGGCGCTCCATCGTCGAGGCTTCCGCGTTTGTGTCGTCGACGATCAGAACCTGGCGGATCTTCGGCATCGTGCCGAGCGCAATCTCGCCGAGCGTCTCGGTGCGGATCGGGACATCTCGCCATGCAATCGTCTTGAGGTCGTGCGAAGAGAGGCAGCGCTCCAGGAGTGCCTCGGTCCGCGTCTCGCCTTCGGGAACGAACAACATTCCA
>CAZZZQ010000175.1:0-7175 GCA_964658405.1 uncultured Sphingomonas sp. | reverse complement strand
TCGCCAACTATAACTTCCCCGCAGCAAACACCACCAACGCAACCGTCTACAGTCGCGCCCCGGTCACCCCGGGCGACATCAGCCCCGTCGCCTTCGCGCTGATGAACTACAAGCTGCCCAACGGCCAGTACCTCATCCCCTCCGCCAGCGGCAGCGTCCCCTCCTACACGATTCCCGATAACGCCTTTATCCCCGGAACCGCCTACTTTATCGCCGACCAGGCCATCTCGAACCTCGACTACACGGTGAACCCGAAGGATACGATCGCGCTGAAGTACTACTATCAGCATGATCCGGGAACAGCGCCGTACGCCTTCTCAAACGTCTCCGGCTTTGGTGCGAAGATCGACGCCGGCAGCCAGGTCTTCTCAGTCACAAACACCTACATCCTCAAGAGCAATCTCAGCACCACGCAGACCCTCGGCTTCATCCGCCAGAAGGCCTACGTCACCAATGATCAGCTCTTCGGACCGAACAGCATCGGCGGCGACGCCGGCGCCTCCATCAACACCTTTGGCTCCACGGCCTTCCCCGGCCTGAGCATCATCGACGTCTTCGGCAACAGCTCGCCTGGAAACGTCAACGGCGTGTCAAACGCAACGCTCAACATCGGCGCCGGCGGCCAGGCCCAGAGCGCCTTTACCGGCGTCTTCCAGAACCGCATCATGCCCTCCGCCAGCGCAATCTGGAACCTTGGCCGGCACACACTCACCTTCGGCGGAAGCTACGCCTACACGCAGCTGAACACTCGCGATCGCCGCCCCAACAAGGGCCAGATCGCCACCGCAGACTTCGCGCAGTTCCTGCAGGGCCAGGTCACCTCGAACGACGACTTTCAGACGACCTCTCTCCTGCTCGGCGACGCGAACCGCTACTACCGCGCTAACCAGGTCGGCATGTACCTGCAGGACAAGTTCCAGATCACCCACACGCTGTCCCTCACAGCCGGTATCCGCTATGACTGGAACGGCGGCCTCACGGAAAAGAATGGCCGCATCTACAACTTCGATCCCACGGCCTACGCCTTCAACTCGACGACCGGCGAGCTGATGTCCTCCTCCTCGAACGGCTTCATCATCGCCGGCAACAACGCCCAGGCGACCCCCGGCGTCAGCAACACCACGCTGACCGGACGCCAGTGGGGTATCGCTCCGCGGCTTGGCTTTGCATGGAGCCCGGCCGCTCTCAACAGCAAGATCGTCGTTCGCGGCGGTACCGGCATCTACTACGATCGCGGCGAGCTCTTCACCTACCTCTCACCGGGCTATGCAGCCGGCCAGACCACTGGAGGACCCTTCGGCGTCAACCAGTCCCCGCCCTTCGTCAACACCAAGGTCTGCTCCAGCGTCTATTACTACCAGGGCTACATCCCGACCTGCGATCCGGCCGCCGGCTACTCGCTCGAAAACCCCTGGGGCCCGACCATCGCCGCCACCGATATCCCCACCGGCAAGGCCTCCGACATCTCGAAGTTCCTTCCCGGAAACAATGAGCTGATCGGCGGTGCCCAGCCCTACACCCTCGCAACCTACGACCGCACCAATAAGCTGCCCTACACCATCAATTACACGCTTGACATCCAGTGGCAGCCACGCAACGACCTAGCCATCACGCTCGGCTACGTCGGCAACCTCGGTCGGCACCAGGTCATCCCGGTCCCCTTCAACCAGGCAGGAGTCGCAACGCCGGGTGCGCCCATCAACGGGCAGCAGTACACCTACGGCTACAGCCTCGTCGACGAGGACTTCAACCCCATCCAGCTTCCAAACAGCCAGGGCCCTTACCAGCACACCTACGAGGGCGGAAACATCGACCTGCGCGTCCCTTACATCGGCTACTCAGCCGAGTCGGAGAGCTATCGCGCCGCCGGCGTCTCCGCCTACAACGCCCTTACGGCGCACGTTGAAAAGCGCATGAGCCACGGCGTCCAGGTCGGCTTCTCCTACACCTACTCCCATGCCCTCGATGAGCAGAGCGCCCTCGGCCTCTTCTACAACGGCAACAATCCCCTCAACCTCCGCGACGCCTACGCCTCGTCCGACTTCGACCGCACTCACGTCATGAACTTCACCTACGTCTACCGCTTCCCGCGCATCTTCACGACCAACTCCCTCGAGCACAAGATCGCCGACGGCTGGCAGTTGCAGGGCCTGACCGTCCTGCAATCCGGCCAGCCCTACAGCGTCATCGACTACAGCGGCGCCGTCGGCAGCGTCTTCTACGGCGTCTCCGACGGCATCACCAACCCGATCGTTCCACTCGCGCCCGGCTGCACCGCGAAGAGCGCGCTCACCGGCCACTCCGGCGCCTTCGGCACTCCGGCGCTGAAAGCCGAATGCTTCACGCTTCCCCTGCTCAGCCCCGGCGCCCTCAACGGCGGCGTCCCCTCGAACGACACCTTCGAGACCGGCTTTACCACCGGTCAGCGCAACATCTTCCGCCAGTCCTTCCAGAAGCGGGCCGACGCCTCCCTCGTAAAGCTGAGCCAGATCACCGACCGCTTCGCTCTGAAGTACACCTTCGATGTCTTCAACCTGACCAACACCTCCAGCTTCGACATTCCCGTCGATAACGTCTCGCAGAACGAGAACTACAACAACTTCCCTGTCCCGGGAACGCCGCTCTACAACGCACCCACGGGCCTCGGAGCCGTCAACAGGACCATCGGAAGCCCTCGCCAGATTCAAATGTCGCTGCAATTAGCCTTTTGATCTCCTGAAAGAACCTGTCCCGAAGGGAGTGCCAACCGGCACTCCCTTTTTCCTGCGAAGCGAGCATTCCACTGAGTGGATCGATTTAGTGGCTGATTGGTCCATCCAATCCCTCTGATAAGCCTCATCAACAAACTGAATCAAGCGTGGTTCGCGCTCGTCAAAGGTCTCCTGGAGTCGTTGACCATCGTTATTTGGCGGTGCTAGGTTCTTGATCGTGAAGCTTTTAGAGCCTCGCGAAGGATCTCAAGCGGCTTGTCACGGACCGACCGGGCAAAGCGAGCGAAGATACTCCCCCGAACCACCCTCCAGGAGGCAATCATGCCAGAAATACACCGTCACTCCATCTCCCGCAGCATCTCTGCGCAGACTCCCCCCGCGCCCAGATCGGCCCTCGTACGCATCCTCTTTCTCGTCCTGCTCTGCGGCCTATCCGTCCCTGCTGCAATGGCACAGTTTCGCGCCTCTATCAGCGGAACCGTCACTGACCCACAAGGCGATGTCGTTCCCGGCGCAACCGTAACCCTGACCGACACCGCAACCAACAAGGTCCTCTCCAGCACCAGCAACGACAGCGGCGTCTACAACTTCAACGCTCTGCCCGACAGCCGCTTCACCATCACGGTCGAGCGCACCGGCTTCAAGAAAAAGGTCCTCACCGACGTCCACATCATCCCGGAGCAGGCGAACGCCGTGAACCTCCCGCTTGACCTCGGTGGTGCGAACGAGACCGTCAACGTCTCCGCCGACACGACCCCCCAGATCGAGACCGCGACCGCCTCCATCAGCGGAACCGTGGACAGCAACCAGATCCAGCATCTGCCCTCTGCCGGCCGCGACGTCTTCCAGCTCGTGCAGCTCGCTCCCGGCGTCTTCGGCGATGGCTCGCAATCCTCCAGCAGCACCTCGTCGAACAACAACCCCGGTACCCAGGGCCCCGGCGGCAGCACCCGCAGCGGCGGCATCTTCTCCACCGAAAACGGCCCGCAGGCCAACGCGAACGGCGGCCAGTATGAGACCAACGGTGTCTCCATCGACGGCATCAGCACCGTCTCCGCAGTCTGGGGCGGAACGTCGATCATCACCCCGTCAGAGGACTCGGTCGGCAGCGTCAAGATTCTCTCGAACGGCTACGACGCTGAGAACGGTCGCTTCAGCGGTGCCCAGATCCAGGTCACCTCGAAGACCGGGACCAACCAGTTCCACGGCAGCCTCTTCTTCCGTGCCAACCGCCCCGGCCTCAACGCCTATCAGCGCTGGAACGGAGCCGGCAGCTACAACGCAGGCACGCCCGATCAGCGCGGACTCCTTCGTGACACCACCCGCTCCAACCAGTACGGCGGCAGCATCGGCGGTCCAATCCTGAAGGACCGGCTCTTCGCCTTCTTCGCCTACGAGACCCAGCGCAATAACTCCGCCCTCCAGGGCACTGCCTGGTATGAGACCGCAGCCTTCCGCGCCCTCGCACCCGCAGGCAGCACCGCCGCGAAGTACCTTGGCTTTACCGGTGCCGCGGTCAACTCCAACTCCATCGTCAACCAGACCTGCGCCCAGGCCGGCTTCGTCGAGGGCTCCAACTGCCGTACCATCGCCGGACAGGGCCTCAACCTCGGCTCGCCCCTTACCTCGGCCCGCGGCACCCAGGACCTCACCTGGCGGAGTGCAACTAACCCCGGCGTAGGCGCCGGTCTCGCTAATGTCGCTGACGTCGCGCTCTACAACACCAGCAATCCCACCAGCCAGGTCGGCAACCAGTACAACGGCCGTCTCGATGGCGATGTCACCAAGAAGGACCACCTCGCCTTCGCGATCTACTGGGTTCCGCTCAGCATCAACAACTACCAGGGCACCGTCCGCTCGTACAACAACTACCATCACGAGCAGATCAACGACGCCTACTCCATCATCTACAACCACGTCTTCTCGCCGACCTTCCTGAACGAGGCCCGCGCGAACGATGCCGGCTGGCGCTGGAACGAGATCGCCACCAACCCCACCGTCCCCTTCGGCCTTGCACAGTCGCAGGTTGACGGCCTGGCCAACATCTCCGGTGGCAGCCAGCTCGCCTTCTTCGGCGCACCCGGACCAAGCAACTTCAATCAGCACACCTACACCTATAAGGATGTCGCCACCAAGATCCTCAGCAATCACAGCGTCAAGTTTGGCGGCGAGGTGACACGGCTCTACTACCTCAACAACCCGACCTACTCGGCTCGTCCGCAGTTCAACTTCTACAACATCTGGGACTTCCTCAACGACGCTCCCCGCTCCGAGAGCGGCAGCTTCAACCCCGCAACCGGTACGCCTATCACCAACCGCCAGGACAATCGCGAAGACCTCTACGGCTTCTTCATCCAGGATGACTGGAAGGCGCGTCAGAACCTGACCCTCAACTTCGGTCTCCGCTACTCCTACTTCGGACCGCTTTCGTCCAAGCAGAACAACCTTGGCGTCGTTGTCCTCGGCTCCGGAGCTTCAACCTACACCGGCCTCAGCGTTCGTCGCGGTGGCAACCTCACCAACGCCCAGAAGGGTAACTTCGGTCCCCAGTTCGGCTTCGCCTTCAGCCCGGATATGTTCCACGGCAAGGCAGTCCTTCGCGGCGGCTACGGTCTCAACTTCAACCAGACTGAGATCGCCATCACCGGCAACTCTGGCAGCAACCCGCCCTTCGTCCTTGGTGCGACCTATAACAACAGCAGCATCACAAACGGCGTCGCGCGGATCGATCCCCGGATCGTCTATGCGCTCCCCAACGACTCGACCTCGCTCTTTGGCTACCCCGCAAATCCGAACGCAGTCGGCGGCTTCAACAATGCAAATCTCCCGACCGCAGGTGGCGCCTTCATCACTGCCTTCCAGGCAAACCAGCCCACCATCTACACCCAGCACTTCTCGCTCGACACGCAGATCGACCTCGGTCACCAGCTTGTCGCCACGGTCGGCTACCAGGGCAGCGTCTCACGCCACCTGATCGTCCAGACCTTCTCCTACGTCAATGCCTTCGCTGCGGGACAGGCTCAGAATCCCCTCGTGCAGAACATCGACTACTACGGCAATACCGGCAACTCGAACAACAACTCGCTCCTGCTCGGCTTCAAGAAGAACATGGCGCATGGCCTCATGTTCGACGCAGAGTTTGCCTACGCAAAGACGATGGATACCGGCTCCGGTCCCTACTACCAGGATCCGTACCCCTATGCTCCCAACCTCGCCTATGGTCGCTCTGACTTCAACTACGGCAAGGCTCTGAAGCTCTACGGCCTCTGGCAGCCGAAGTTCTTCCACAACGGCAACTACATCACGAAGCTCGCCGATGGCTGGTCCTTCAGCGGCATCTACAACATGCACTCCGGCTTCCCCTTCACGCCGACCTACACCACCGGCAACAACCTCTACTACGGATCGAGCGGCTATAACTCCCTCCGTCCCGCGGCCTACAACGGCGGCGCCAATCACATCCGCAGCAACGACGCCTACAAAACTGGTCGTCCAAACCTGAACTTCCCGCTGAACGCCAGTGCCGCCAGCGGAGTTTCGCCGTACTTCACCAACCCCGCAACCGGCATCCCGACCACCGGAACCACCTATACCCTGCCAACCCTTCCCGGTGTAAGCCGCAACTCCTTCACCGGTCCGGGCTACCTGGACTTCGACGCGACCGTCACCAAGACCTTTGCCCTGCCCACCATGCGTGGCCTTGGCGAGAACGCCGGTCTTGAGATCCGCGCCGATGCCTTCAACCTCTTCAACAACACCAACCTCAACTCCAGCACGCTCGTTACAAACTACCTGCTGAACAACTTCGGCCAGACGACCGCTGCTCTGTCCGGCCGCATCGTCAACCTCCAGGCGCGCTTCAGCTTCTAAACCGCGCTTCCTGTAACGCCTTCGGAGGGTGCCCGTCACGGGCACCCTCTTTCTGTCTTCATCCCATCGCTTTCTAATGGTCATCACCAAAGGGGTTTGCGCTCCAACGTCGACCTCACAGGCCAAACCGCCCGAACATCACCAAACCAAAGAGCAGGAGAAAAACAGTCCATGCAGACCACAAAACGATGGCGCCTTACCCTCGGCCTCACGCTCGCAACCGCCCTCTCAGCGACCGTCCCAACGGTCGCACAGGAGCACGTAGAGATCGACGCGAAGGCCCAGACCACACCCTTTCCCCACTTCTGGGAGCAGGTCTTCGGCTCCGGCCGCGCCATCCTCACCCTGCGCGAGAGCTATCGCAACGACCTGCGCGCCGTGAAGCAGGTGACCGACCTGAAGTACGTCCGCTTCCACGCCATCCTGCACGATGAGGTTGGCGTCTATAACGAGGACGAGCACGGCAACCCGGTGTACAACTTCGCCTATGTCGACCAGATCTACGACGGCCTGCTTCAGAACGGAGTTCGCCCCCTGGTCGAGATCAGCTTCATGCCGAAGAAGCTCGCCTTCAACCCCGACGCCCTGCATCCC
>CAZZZQ010000174.1:0-7195 GCA_964658405.1 uncultured Sphingomonas sp. | reverse complement strand
ATGACCGGTCGGTGCAGGGGACACACTGTGCTTGAAAGGGTCGAGGGATACGTCACGTGAAGAAACAGTCGGGCCGCAAGGCATCTTTGAAATCTTTTGTCCGGTGCATCGTGACCGCGTCATTCGTCGTCATTGGAACGCGTTCGATGGTCGCCTCCGATCTGCCACCCGCACCGGTTGAACTCTCATCGGGCTGGCAGCTGCAGTACGCCTCGAAGGTGCCGCAGAGCGGCGCCCAGGTCTCTGCCGCAGGCTTCAAGGCCGACGGCTGGTACGCCGCGACGGTTCCGGGAACGATTTTGACAAGCCTCGTCAACGATCATGTCTATCCCGAGCCGCTCTACGGCGAGAACGACCGTGCGGACAAGATCCCTGACTCGCTGGCTCGCACGCCCTTCTGGTACCGCACCACCTTCACCGTCCCCAAGGAATACAAAGGGAAGATCACGCGGTTGAACTTCGACGGCATCAACTACGCCGCCGAGGTCTGGGTCAACGGCACGCAGATCGGGACCATCAAGGGCGCCTTCATCCGCGGCATCTTCGACATCTCCGCGCTGGTCAAGCCCGGCAAGAAGGCGGTCCTCTCCGTTCTGATCACACCGCAGCCGCACCCCGGCGACCCAATCGAGCACACGATCCGCAACGGTGTCGGCACCAATGGAGGCATCACCGCAATCGACGGCCCCACCTTTCTCTCGACCATCGGCTGGGACTGGATCCCCGGGATCCGCGACCGCGACTCCGGCATCTGGCAGAAGGTCTTCCTCTCGGCGACCGGGCCGGTCACCGTCAAGGATCCGCTCGTCGTCACCAATCTTCCGCTCCCAAAGACTGATAGCGCTGACATCACGGTCAAGGCGAACGTCGAGAACGTGACCAATGAGCCGCAGAAGGGCGTGCTCAAGGGCAGCTTCGGCGACGTCGCCTTCCAGCAGGAGGTCGACGTTCCGGCTCACTCCGTCGTCCCGGTTGCCTTCACGCCGCAGACCACGGCGACCCTGCACGTTGCCAACCCGAAGCTCTGGTGGCCGAACGGCTACGGCCCGCAGAACATGTACGACCTGCACCTCAGCTTTGAGGTGGGTGGCAAGGTCTCCGACGCCAAGGACATTCCCTTCGGCGTTCGCAAGATCACCTACACGGTTCCCGACTCCGAGAACCTGACCATCTCCGTCAACGGTGTTCGCGTCTTCATTCGCGGCGGTGATTGGGGTCTTGACGAGGCGATGAAGCGCATCCCGCGCGCCCGGCTCGAAGCGCAGATTCGCATGCACCAGGTTGCGAACATGAACATGATCCGCAACTGGGTCGGCCAGAGCACAAGTGAGGACTTCTACGAGCTCTGCGACAAGTACGGCATCCTGCTCTGGGACGAGTTCTTCCAGCCCAACCCGAGCGACGGCCCCAACCCGACCGATCTGCCCACCTACCTCGCCAACGTTCGCGACAAGATCCTTCGCTTCCGCAATCACCCGTCGATCGCCGTCTGGTGCGCTCGCAACGAGGGCTATCCGCCGAAGGAGATCGACGATGCTCTTCGCGTCCTGATGGCGGAGCTCGAGCCTGCGCGGCTCTACCAGCCCAGTTCGACGGCTGGCCACGGCGTCAACTCCGGCGGCCCCTACCACTGGCGCACGCCGCGTGAGTTCTACACCTTCGACGAGGCCTTCAAGACCGAGATCGGCTCCGTCTCCGTCCCGACGCTCGAGTCAATCCACGGCATGATGCCCCAGAAGGACTGGGAGATCATCAACGATGACTGGGCCGAGCATGATTTTGCCAAGGGCGCCTCAGGCGGCAATCTCTATCGCGGCATCATCGAGGCGCGCTACGGCAAACTGCTCAACCTGCCCGACTTCGTCCGCAAGTCGCAGCTCGCCAACTACGAGGCCTTTCGCGCCATGTACGAGGGTCGCAACGCCAAGCTCTTTACCCAGAGCACCGGCATCATTACGTGGATGAGCAACCCGGCGCAGCCCAGCTTCGTCTGGCAGATCTACCACCACGACCTGGACCCCAACTCCTCGCTTTACGCGGTCAAAGAGGCGGCGGAGTTCCAGCACATCCAGCTGAACGAGGCCAACGGCGAGATCCAGATCATCAACAACGCGCCGAACGCCCTCACCGGCACCGCGCACATCGCGATCTACAACCTCGACGGCAGCATTCCGTATCAGCATGACTTCCCGGTGAGCGCACCCTCAAGCCTGGCCACCAGCCTTGGCGTGGTCGCATGGCCGGAGGGTCTCTCGGCGACACACTTCATCAAGCTCGACCTGCATGATGCTGCCGGAGCCCTGCTCTCGAGTAACTTCTACTGGCGTGCCCAGCCGGATCACCAGGACGACCTGACCGCTCTGAATGATCTGCAGACCATGAAGCTCGACGCCACGGCAACTCGCCATGACGCCGACGGAAAGGTCCTGCTGACCGTCACCCTTCACAACCCCGGCAAAGAGGTTGCGTTGATGGCCCATGTGCAGCTTCGGCGCAAGGGAACCGGCGAGCGCCTGCTCCCGGCCTACTACACCGACAACTACATCTCGCTCGTCCCAGATGAGACGCGGACCTTCACCATCGAAGCCGCCGCCGCTGCCCTCAATGGCGACACTCCGCTGGTGACGGTCGATGGCTGGAACATCGACGTAACGCCCTCGTCCACCTCAACCGTAGCGATTGCGCCGAACCTGGACGCACAGCCCGGCCACTCGCCTGTGACCGGTATCCCCATGTACGTCCCGCCCGCGCAGTAGAGCGCTGCTGGCAGCGAAGCCCGACTATGGCTTCGCTGCCTTCACCTCAGGGGTCAGCGCAGGCGCCAGCGGATCGCCCCAGATGTAGTGATTGAACCAGTTCTCGTTCTCCTCCATCACAGCCCGCTGCTGCTTCGGCTTGTTGATCGGGTGGCCGAAGCCGTCGTAGACCACCATCTTGACCGGCACGCCGTGATCCTCCAGCGCCTGCCGGAGTTCATAGGCATTCGCAATCGGAACCCGACGGTCCGCGCCGCCATGCTGGATCAGCGTCGGCGTCTTCGCCTTGGCGATATAGCTGATCGGGGAGGTCTTGCGATAGATCTCCGCATCGTCCCACGGCGTCGCATGCAGATATTGCGGTGCAAACGGGGTGATGTCCGTATTGACGTAGTACGTCATCCAGTCGGAGATGCCGGCACCGACCGAGACCGCCTTGAAGCGATCACTCGAAGTCGTGATGAACGCCGAGATGTACCCGCCCTCGCTCCATCCCATCGATCCCACGCGATCCTTGTCGACAAAGCCCTGCGCGATCAGCGAGTCGACCCCCGAGATCACATCCGCATAGTCCCCCACGCCGAGGTTGCGGACGTTCAGCGAGCGGAACTTCTCGCCATAGCCCGCGGAGCCGCGATAGTTCGGCCGGAGGACAAGCGCTCCCTTCGCGAGGAATCGCTCGATCGGGTAGTACCGATCCGGATTGACCAGCGGCATGTCGATCCCCGTTGGTCCGCCATGAATGACCACGAGCAGCGGATACTTCTTCGTCGCGACGAAGTCAGCGGGCTTGAACAGCACGCCCTCAACGACCGTCCCATCAGCGGACTTCCAGTGAACGACCTCGCGCTTCGAGGGTGAGAGTCCGGCAAGCTGCTCGCCCGCGTGCGTCAGCTTGAGAGGTGCGGTGGACGGCAGATCAGCCGCATAGATCTCCGGGAAAAGGTTTGGTCCCGCTCCCTGAAAGGCAACGTGCTTGAAGTCCTTCGAGAAGCTGAAGCTCCGCGTGATCTCCAGCCCCGCGGTCTCGACCTGCTTCGTAGCTCCGGTCTTCGGGTCCAGCAGAAAGAGATGCTGGCTCGTCTTCTGGAGTGCCGAGAAGTAGATCCCGTCGGGCCCCCACTTCAACAGGTCCGGATCCTCGTCGAAGTTGATCGTCAGGACGCGCGGCGTTCCACCATCGCTTCCGACTACGGCAACCCGTTGGTCGGTGTAGAAGAAATTTTTGCTCCCATTGGCAGTCTGATAGGCAATCTGCGTCCCATCGGGCGACCAGATCGGGTCCGTATCCGGTCCGGGCGTATCGACGATCTTCTTCACCGTGGCACTGGCAATGGTCACCGTGTAGAGGTCTGTCGAGAAGCCAGAGATGAGGTCCGGATCACGCGAACCGTCGAAGGCCAGCTTTGTCCCGTCGGGCGAAAACGAGAACGATCCTACGCTGAAGGCCTCGCCCGGCGTCAGCAGCGTTGGTTCGCCCGGCACCGTCGTCCGTCCCGCCGCATCGGTCTTCGGCAGATCGATCAGCCATAGGTGGACCATGTCGTAGTCGGCATGGAAGACGTGGTAGTCGCCAAAGCTCTCCTTGCGATCCTTCATCGCTTTGGTCTCAGGAGCCTCGGCGGTCAGGGCGATCCGCAGCGAGTCAGGCGCCCACTCGAAGGATCCCACGCCGTTCTCCATCTTCGTCAGCTGCTGGGCCTCGCCGCCATCCGCTGGCATGACGTAGACCTGCTTCTTGCCCGCGGGCGACTTTGGCAACGGCGCAACCCGGTCCGAGAGGAAGGCGATCCACCTGCCATCCGGCGACCAGCGCGCGTTGCTGCTCGACTTGGCCGCAACGCTCAGGAGATGTCGCTCGCCGGTCGCCGCATCCGCCAGCCACAGATCCGTTTCGAAGGCATTTGCCTCCCAGTTCGTCCGTGACTGTTCGTAGACGACATGCCTGCCGTCAGGCGAGATCCGCGGGGCATTCACACTGTGCATCTCGAGCGACTGGTCGATCGTCGGCGGAGCCTGTGCCGCGGCGAAGCAGGCCGAAGCGGCAAAGACTGCGGCGATCCTGAGGGGCGTGGTCATGAAGCCATTCAATGAACTTCTCCTGATCTGGGTTTGCCCGGAGTATACCTGCAGCACGAATCTTCGCCGTTTCAATCCTTCGGTCCAATGTCGAATACACTGTCATCAACGAATCATCCTCTGCGTAAGCTTCAGCAACCCGCTTTCAAGGGAGCCTTCATGCGTCGCCGTATCTCGTATTCGTCCGCGATCCTCGCGGCTGTATCACTTGCAGCTCCACTTGCGGCTCAAAGCGCCATTCCCGCTGCCGAGCGCCCCGGGTTCGACACCATCCAGCAGTCCACGCTGCGCCACGACCTGACCTGGCTCAGCTCCGACGAGCTCGAAGGCCGTATGAGCCTGCAGCCGGGAGATGACAAGGCCATCCAGTGGATCGCCGGTGAGTTCAAAGCTGCGGGCCTCAAGCCGATCGTCCCCGATGCGTCCGGCAAGCCGGGCTACCTGCAGCCCATCACGCTGGTGGAGTACCGCCCCGACCGTGCCGCCTCCAGCATCACGCTCACACGCGCCGGGCAGCCCACAGTCTGGCACGCCCCCCAGGCCTTCGGAGCCTACAAGAAGGCCGTCGACCTGACCGCGCCTGTCGTCTTCGCGGGCTTCGGCATCACCGCCCCCGAGCTGCACTACGACGACTACAGCGGGATCGACGCCCACGGAAAGATCGTCCTCATCTTCGACCACGAGCCCCAGGAGGACGACCCGCACTCGATCTTCAACGGCACCGGCAACACCCGCTACGCCACCGCCCGCGTCAAGATTCTGAACGCGCAGGCCCACGGCGCAGTCGCCGTCGTAATCGTCGCCGAGCCCAATCGCAAGCATCTGACGAACGCCGAACGCTCCGCCCGCATCGGATCGAGCGCTGCGCGGCCCGTCCCGCTGCCGATCCAGGCGATCGAAGAGGACGAGGTCCACATTCCCTCCGCGCTGATCGTCGACGCCGTCTCGACGGAGCTCTTCGCAACCAGCGGCACCACTCCCGCGGCCCTTCAAACCGTCATCGACCGCGACCTGAAGCCGCAGTCCCGCGCGCTCCCCGACACCACGCTGACGCTGCACCTGCGCAACACGTCGGAGCACACGGGCGTCACCAACAACGTCATCGCTCTTCTGCCTGGGTCCGATCCGAAGCTAGCGCCCGAGACCATCCTCATCACGGCGCACCACGATCACGACGGCATGGCGGCCTGCGCCGACCCGGCCCATCCGCCGGTGAGCACACCGCCCGACCCGCACCCCTGCCCACAGATCTGGCATGGAGCGGATGACAATGGCTCCGGCACCGTCGGCGTGGTCGCACTCGCCCGCGCCTTCGCTGCGAATCCTGCCAGGCCGAAGCGCTCCATTCTCTTCGTGGTCTTCGCCAGTGAAGAGCGCGGTCTGCTCGGTGCCTACTGGCTCGCCGCGCATCCGCTACGGCCGCTCGCCACAACCCGCGCCCAGATCAACTTTGACATGATCGGCCGCGACGAGGCCGCCAGCCCGCAGACCGACGGCCTGATCGAGATTCCGAAGGACACCACGAACCGGCTCAACCTGATCGGCGCGCTCTACTCGCCGGAGTACGATCGCACCGTCAAGGAAGAGAACAAGGCGGTCGGCCTGACGCTCGACGATCGCTTCGACCATGAGTCGGCTCTGAACGTCTTCTTCCGCTCCGACCAATTCCCATTCGTTATGCACAATATTCCGGCGTTCTGGTGGTTCACCGGCTTCCATCCCGACTACCACCACACGACGGACACGGTCGAGAAGATCGACTTTCCCAAGATGCAGAAGATCCTCGATCTCGCGTATCTGACCGCCTGGCGCTTCGGCACCGAGTCGTCCACGCCGCGATTCATCGCCAACCCGGCAGGGAACTAGCCTTGAGGACCGCCGCCGCCTGTGCGCTCCTCTTGCTGTCCGCCACGATGTGGGCGAAACCAAAGCCCACATCGTTCGGCGTTACTGAGACGACGATTGCAGAGACCCAGGCTGCGATTCGTTCCGGCAAGGTCACCTGCCGCCAGCTGGTCGAGATTTACCTCGCCCGCATCGCAGCTTACGATCAGAAGGCCCAGCCGACACACCTCAACTCGATCGTCACGCTGAACCCCGAGGCGCTCGCCGACGCCGATCGGCTCGACCAGGAGTTTGCGACGACTCACAAGCTGCGACCACTCCACGGCGTGGTCGTGATCGTGAAGGATAACTACGATACCCGCGGCCTCCAGACTACCGGCGGCTCGCTCGCGCTGAAGTGGTTTGAGCCGACCGAAGACGCCTTCATGGTCAAACGTCTTCGCGATGCCGGCGCCATCGTGCTCGCCAAATCCAACATGGCAGAGTGGGCCTTCAGCCCCGTGCTGACCGAGTCG
>CAZZZQ010000173.1:0-7217 GCA_964658405.1 uncultured Sphingomonas sp. | reverse complement strand
AGGCCCTTCGTGGAATGGGATATACAAAGGAAGCGGACCGGTATACACATTTCAGCTACGAGATGGTTGCACTCACCCCGCGCTGCGCGATCGACCTCGGCTACACGGTCAGCGAAGAGGACCGCACCAAGGCCTACCTCGAGGTCAGCGGCCGAAAAGGCTTCGGCGTAAAAGCTGACGACCTGCTGGACCAGTTGATCGCTGCCGCCAAAGCCGAGGTGGACACGCGACACCCTGAGCTGGAAGAGGTCGTGCGGGTCGATGTCGCCACAAAGATCGCCGTCGGCGCCCTTCGCTACTTCATGCTGCGCTTTACCCGCAATACTGTCATCGCCTTCGACTTCAAAGACGCGCTCAGCTTCGAGGGGGAGACCGGCCCCTATGTGCAGTACGCCATCGTGCGGGCGGCAAATATCTTCCGCAAGGCTGGCGTCACTGAGGACGAGGCGCTTGCCGCCGTCGCAGAGCTGGATCTTTCAGAGTTCGACGGAGAGCAGGGAGGCAGCCTGTGGGAGACGTGGCTCCTCTCCTCGAAGCTGACGCTCCTGATCGAGCAGTCGATCGCGACGGCCGAGCCGGCCTACCTGGCCAAGTACGCCTTTCAGCTGGCGCAGCAGTTCAACAACTTCTACCACCGCCACCATGTCTTGAACGAGACGGACCCAACCCGCCGCACCCTTCTGCTTGCGACCGCCGCTGTGGCTCGGCGCGAGATGGTGCGGGCACTTGGCTATCTTGGAATCGAAGCTCCTCCGGTGATGTAATCCGGAGGAGCTCCGGGGCTACTTCGCGTAGCTCCGGACCCATTCGACAACGGAGCGGACGGCGATCCCGGAGGGGCCCTTCGCGATCCACGACCGCTGCTCGTCGATCCAGGCGCAACCGGCGATATCCAGGTGAATCCACGGGGTCTCGAGGGCGAACTCCTTGAGAAACATCGCCGCCGTAATCGCGCCGGCCCAGCGATGAGCGCCGGTGTTCATGATGTCGGCAATCTGGCTCTTGATCTGTTCGCGATAGTCATCGGTGCAGGGAAGTCGCCAGTATTTCTCACCGGACTTGCGCAGGCCACCCTGGAACTGCTCGACCGTCGGATCATCGTTTGAAAACAGCCCGACGTTATCCTTGCCGAGCGCCACAACACACGCTCCGGTCAGGGTTGCGGCATCGATCAGGTGGGTGCAGCCAAGGGTCTTCGCGTAGTGCAGGCCATCCGCCAGCACCAGCCGGCCCTCTGCGTCGGTGTTGATGATCTCGATTGTCTTGCCGGACATCGCCGTAACGACATCGCCCGGCTTGAACGCCTTTCCGTCGGGCATATTCTCCGCCGAGCAGACGATCCCAATCACCTTGACGGCAGGCTTCAGTTGCGCGATGGCACGCATGGCGCCGATCATCGCGCCCGCTCCGGCCATGTCGTACTTCATCTTCTCCATGCCGTCGCCCGGCTTCAGCGAGATGCCGCCTGTGTCAAAGGTGATGCCCTTCCCGACGAGGCCGATCACAGGCGCGTCGGCTGCGCTCTTTGCCTTGCTCGAAGGCTCGTAGGTCATGACAATGAGCGCCGGCGGCTCTGCGGAGCCCTGCGAGACTGCCCAGAACGCTCCCATCTTCAGCTCGTGCAGCTTCTCGGTCGAGTGCACCTCGCACTTCAGGCCGACCTCGGCGCACATCGCCGCGGCCCTCTGACCCAGAACAGTCGGCGTCAGGACATTTCCTGGCTCGTTGACCAGGTCGCGTGCGAAGTTTTGCGCAGCCGCGATGACCAGGCCTTCCTCAAATCCGTCATTCATCTCCGCGACCGTCGATTTCTCTGCATCTCGCGCGATGACGGTCAGGGTCGTGAGGGAACGATCAACCCGATCACTCTTGTAGGTGTCATACTCCGGGTCAGCGAGCTCTCCTCCTTCGGCGATGACTCTTGCCATCAACGAGCAGGGAAGGTTTTCAAGATGCTCGTCGGAGAGGGCGTGATCCTCAGGAAAGGCAATCGCAATATCTTTGAAGCCGCGCGGCTTTGCAGCCCGGACCGCGGTGCCTGCCGCCTTACGGATCTCGTCGACGGAGAGGGTTTTAGCCTTTCCCAGTCCGACGAGCAGGAGTCGCTCGGCCTTCAGGCCATTCGGAGCATGGAGCATCACCGTCTCGCCCGCAGCCGCCTTGAACTCACCGGTGGAGAGCAGGCGCTCCGCGGCCTTTGAGATCGCATCCGAGGTCGTGAGCAGCGCCGGGAGAGGGTCTGCGTCTTTGCTGATGGCGATGTCGACCGCGAAAACGGCAAGGAGCGGCGTCGCGAACGCTGCCGCATCTTGGAAGAGCAGTCTGGTTTTCATAGCTTTCATCGTATCGCGAAGCGTGGCTTCTGACCGCGGCCGATCGACATAACAGCTCTAGGCTACGACAACTAGCTTCGCTGACTGCGGGCAATAGCGGCCTTTGCTTCCCCATCAGCCTCACGCTTTCGCTCTGTCGCGCGCTTATCCCACTCCTGCTTACCCTTTGCCAGCGCGATCTCACACTTCACCCGGCCATTCCGGAAGTAGAGCCGGACCGGGATCAGCGTGAAGCCCTTCTGCTTGGTCAGACTCTCGAGCTTTCGGACCTCATTCTTGTGCAACAGCAGCTTCCGCGTCCGGAGCGCCTCGTGATTCATGGCGTTGCCATGCGAGAACGGGCCAATATGAGCATTCAGGAGAAAGGCCTCGCCGTCCTTCAGGAGCCCATAGGCATCCTTGAGATTCGCTTTCCCCTCGCGGATCGACTTCACCTCTGTACCTCTCAGGGCTACTCCCGCCTCGAAGCGGTCTGTGAGGAAGTAATTGAAGCTTGCGGAGCGGTTGAAGGCGGCATCGCGTTTGCCAGCGGCCACGGGATCGCGATCCTTCTCCTTGACGGCAGGCTTTGGCGGCTGGGCTACGGTCGGGTTGGAGAGGGAGCGAGGCATCAATCTCCTATTTTAACACTGTTATTGCCAGAAGCCCTTCGGGGAATGTTCTTGCGAGTGCGGTGGGGCGAGCTATCGCCGAAGCACGTTGAATCCTCATCCAGGCTTACCCAAGTTGGAGTTGCCACGTCTAAACGACATCTGATTCATCCACTGCGAGGGTGCTCCAGGTACGCAGGGCGGTCGCTCCATATTCTTCGGATAGGGGAGCCCCAAGGTTGTCCTGAGAGGGATATCGTGCACGACGAATGCTATACTCACCCGAGTCCGGAAACTAAATTTTGACGCGCAACGAACAGCGAATCAGCTACATTGGGGCATGGATCAGGGAACGGAACCGCATCCAGGCCGGCTCGTGGACAAGCGTTGCCGTCCGTCAGACTCCGCAGGATGCAAAGGACGCAAACAGAATCAGCATGAGTCTTGGACCACAACCTTCATCTCTGCGTTTACCCATTTCGCTCCCCCTGCGCCGGTTTGCACCCGCCCCCGTCTTTCTGATGGCCGTGATGGCTTGGACGGTCGGAGCGACGTATGCGTCCGCACAATCGGCGAGCACCCTGAACAAGCGCGGACGTGCCGCTGAGACGCGTGAGGACTACGACACCGCCTACGAAGACTTTCGCCAGGCTCATCTCAAGGCGCCTTCGGACCTGCGCTATAAGACAAGCATGGAGCGGCTTCGCTACCAGGCTGCGGCATCCCACGTCGACCGCGGCCGCGTCCTTCGCCAGAACGGTGACCTGACCGGCGCGATCACCGAGTTTTCGCGGGCATTGATGATTGACCCTGCCGACCAGGCAGCCCAGCAGGAGAACGACATCACCCTGCGTCAGCAGCAGTCGATCCCCGCAGGTCCCGGCGCGGGCGGCTCCGGCGATGCGTCCTCGCAGCGAACGAGCGAGGGTCTGACCGCGTTGGGAGCGATCTCCGGCATCATTGATCTGAAGCCTGTTTCGAGCGAGCCGATCACGCTACATGCCGTCGAAGATACCAAGGTGATCTACCAGGCGATCGGTAAGGCAGCCGGGCTCAACGTGCTCTTCGACCCCGACTACACCTCGAAGCGCATTCCCATCGATCTGACGAATGTGAGCCTGTCCGACTCCCTTCGGATTGTAGGAACGCTTGCCGGAACCTTCTATAAAGTTGTGACTCCAAATACGATCTTCGTTGCGCAGAACACCCGCACGAAGCGTACCGATCTGGATGAGGTCGCGGTCCAGACCTTTTATCTGACCAATGCGAGTCAGCAGGCGGACGCCACCGAGGTTCTGACCGCGATCCGTAACCTTCTGGACCCGAGCGTCAAGGTCTATCTGGTCCCGTCTCAGAACGCAATCGTGATGCGCGCGACCCCGGACCAGCTTCTTCTCGCGCAAAAGCTCCTGAACGATCTTGACCGCGCCAAGCCTGAGGTTGTTGTCGATGTCGCGGTGCTCGAGGTCAACCGGGACAAGGTTCGAAACCTTGGAATCACGCTTCCGCAGTCCATCAGCCTGACTCCCCAGGTGGCGACGACGACAGCTTCCACCACGACTACGACGACGAGCACAACGTCCACGACCAGCCTTACGCTGAACAATCTGGCCCACCTGAACGCCAACAATTTTGGCGTCACGATCAGCGGCGGTACGCTCAATGCGCTGCTGACGGATGTCGACACGCGCATCCTGCAGAATCCCAAGGTCCGGGCCACGGACGGTCAGCGCGCAACCCTGACCATCGGCTCGAAGATCCCGATCGCGACAGGTTCGTACAACGCCGGTGTTTCGACCGGTACGGCAAGTATCGGTGTTCAAACCCAGTTCACGTACATCGACGTCGGTGTGAAGATCGATATGACGCCGACGGTCCACTACGACCACGAGATCTCTCTTAAGATGAAGATCGAGATCTCCTCGCAGACTGGAACCGTGACCATCTCAGGTGTAAGCGAGCCGATTATCTCGCAGCGCGTGGTCGACCAGGTGATTCAGCTGAAGGAAGGCGAGCCCAGCATCCTGGCCGGCCTCCTCGAGCGGCAGGATCTGAAGAACGTAAGCGGAACGCCGGGACTGGGCGAACTTCCGCTGCTCAAGTACTTCTTTGCCTCGCAGAATAAAGAAGTGACGCGCGACGAGATCGTCTTCGTCCTGATCCCGCACATCGTTCGCGAGTCGGTCCTGACCCGCATGAATACGCGGGCGATCGACACGGGAACGGGCGCATCCGTCGAGCTTCGCCGCGACCTGAATCCTCGCAACGACGCCGACGCCTACATTGAGCCGAATCCGCCGCACCCGGTAATCGCGCCGTCCACCGCTGCCAATGCGGCTTCGGCGATGGTGCAGCAGATGCAGCAGCAGGCTCAGCGGCCGGCGGGTCCGCCCGACGCGACGACTGCTCCAGCAGTTCCGGCCCCAGCCCCGTCGCAGGCCAGTCCTGCCGGACCTCCGATCAGCCTGGGCGTCACGCCCGCAAACAGCACGCAGGCCGTCGGATCAACCTTTCAGGTGGCAGTCAACCTGAGCAACGGGGTCGATGTGTATTCGGTCCCGATGCAGCTTCAGTTCGATCCGAACGTCCTCGAACTGGTCAATGTAGATGCAGGCGACTTCCTCGGTCATGACGGACAGGCCGTATCGATCGTGCACCGCGAGGACAACGGGCTGACGACCATCTCGACCTCCCGGCCACCGGGCGTCCAGGGAATCTCAGGGCAGGGGACCATCTGCACGCTGACCTTCAAGGCGAAGGCGGCTGGAGACTCCACCTTATCGCTGGTGAAGGTCGGAGCCAGGAACGCCGCACAGACGAATCTGCCTGCGGTTGGATCGCAGGGAATGGTGCACGTGAAGTGAGCGTACGAGTCCGACAATCCGTCGGGCGCGGAGCCGGGGCCGGCTTCGGAGGTGAGGCCGGCCTGACCCTCGTCGAACTGATCATTACGATCACGATTGTGGCGATTCTCGCGTCTGCCGCCGTCCCTATCGCCCGCTTCCAGGTCAAGCGAACCAAGGAGCGGGAGCTTCGCCGTGATCTCTGGGAGATGAGAGATGCGATTGACCGCTACAAGGACGCTGCTGACAAGGGTGCCTTCCGGACGAAAGTCGACACCATGAACTATCCGCCAGATCTCGAGACGTTGACCAAGGGCGTGGATGTGCAGGATAAGAAGGTGAAGTTCCTCCGGAGAATTCCAATCGACCCGATGACCGGCACCACCGACTGGGGCCTGCGTTCTAACCAGGACGATGCGGACTCGGACTCATTCGGAGGGCAGAACGTCTTCGATGTTCATACAAAGAGCACCGATACAGGGCTCGACGGAACGAAGTACTCCACATGGTAAAAGCGTTTCAAACCCGCGTTGGATCGAAGCAGGAAGAAGGCTTCACCCTGCTTGAACTGATGATCGTCATGATTATCATTGGCATCCTTGCGGCGGTTGCCGTACCGGCCTATCTGACGTCTGTTCGGAAGGCCAAGGAAGCGGTTCTGCGGGAGGATTTGCATACGATGCGCTCGGCGATCGACTCCTACACGGTCGATAAGCAGAAGGCCCCACAGTCGCTGGACGACCTGGTTGAGTCCGGCTACCTGAAGACGATGCCCAAGGATCCGATCACAAATCGGACGGATACATGGGTTCCCGGCCAGGAGGATGCGCTGATGAGTATTGACCAGACGCAATCGGGGATCAACGATGTTCATAGCGGTGCCCAGGAGAGCTCGAGCGAAGGGACCTCCTACTCGACCTGGTAGGGCATTGAGTCGCCTTTGCTTCCAAAAAGGCGCATACTACGTTAAAGTGTTGTAGAGCTGCGTCCGTCCGCAGGGAAGCGGCCCTATTCGGGAGAACTTCTACCATGCGAACCTCATCGATGCGTCCCTTATCGCACCTCGGCCTGGCTGCTATCCTGATTGCCGGCACCGGTTCGTATGGTCAGACGACGACCGCTCCTGCCACGACCACCCCCACCCAGACGCCCTCCACCACCAGCAATGCTCCGACTACGGCAACCACGCCGCCGACCAGCCCTCCCGGTCCGCAGCCGACCACGGTGCCGCTGCCCCCGGTCCCTCCGACGGCTGAGGAGATGAAGGTTGCGCGAGATGAGGCCAGCAAGAAGACTGATTCGCTGCCGTCGCCCGGTGAAGCGATGGACCAGCACATCAAGGCGGGCAGTGAAGACGACGTCAGCGCCGTAGGGACCCGGAACATCGGCGGCCGCGGTATGGGCAACTGGTATTCGACGGATTGGGAGATTCGGAACGGCAAGTCGTACTC
>CAZZZQ010000172.1:0-7224 GCA_964658405.1 uncultured Sphingomonas sp. | reverse complement strand
GCATACCTGCCTCCTCTGCAAAGCGAAGCATCTGTCGCAAAGCATCTGCCAGCACGTGTCGCTGCTCCGCCTTCAATACAAAGTGATAGCGGTAGATACGCTTCAGACGAACCAATGGCGCTGCCGCCGGCCCGAGCACGCGCAGCTTTGTAAACTGCGTCTTTTGAAACCATCCCCCCAGTGTGCTCGCCCATCCGGTCACCTCTTCAAGCGCGTCGCTCTGCAGAATCACGTTCGCCAGGACGGCATACGGCGGGTAGTGCATCCAGCGTCGATACTGTAGCTCCTTCGCGACGAAGCCCGGATAATCATGCTTCGCCGCGAACTGGATGGCGTAGTGATCGGGATGATACGTCTGGACGAGCACCTTTCCCCGTAGATCCCCTCGACCTGCCCTTCCCGAGACCTGCGTCAACAGCTGGAAGACGCGTTCTGCGGCGCGAAAGTCCGGCAGCCCCAGGGCAAAATCCGCTCCGACAACGCCCACAAGGGTAACGCCGTGGATGTCATGCCCCTTGGCGATCATCTGTGTTCCGACGAGGAGATTGATCTCGCCGGCATGCAGCCGCGTCAGCAGCCGCTCCATATCGCCTCGGCCACGCACGGTGTCGCGGTCCATGCGGCCAATCCTGGCATTCGGGAAGATCTCCTGCAGCCGCTCTTCGCCCTGCTGGGAGCCCGCACCAAAGTAGTACAGGTGCTCGCTCTGACACTTCGGGCAGACCTTCGGCACCGATCGCCGAAAGCCACAGTAGTGGCACTCCAGCCGCTCCCCGGCCTGAGCATGCAGTTCAGTGCGAGCGGCCGGCTTGTGGAAAGTCATCGAGATCGCGCAGTTCTCGCACTCAATCTTCTCGCCGCAGCTCCTGCACATGACGACGAAGGAGTAACCGCGACGATTGAGCAGGATGATTGCCTGCTCCCCGCGGTCGAGCGTCGCCTGGGTCTCCTCGACCAGCCTGCGGCAGAAGATCTGCTCCTGCCCGGTCTCCTGGAACTCCGCCCGCATGTCGACGAGTTCAACCTCGGGCAGCGGCCGATTCGCCACCCGTGCGAGCATCTCGATGCGCTTATAGCGGCCCTTTTCTGAGTTCGCCCAGCTCTCAAGGGACGGGGTCGCTGATCCGAGCACAACGGTCGCCGCGTTCAGCTTCGCTCGCATCACAGCGACATCGCGGCCGTGGTAGCGTGGCGTCTCCTCCTGCTTGTAGCTGGAGTCATGCTCCTCGTCCACGATGATCAGACCGAGGTTGACCAGCGGGGCGAAGACCGCTGACCGTGTACCCACCACGACCCGCGCCTCTCCCCTCCGGATCCGATGCCACTGCTCTGCGCGCTCGTCCGGCGTCAGCTGCGAGTGCAGCAATGCGACCTCACCTGCGAACGCAGCGACCAGCTGCCCGGTCATTGCCGGCGTCAGGCCGATCTCAGGAACCAGCAGCAGAGCCGACTGCCCGGCATCCAGCGCGCGCCGCATCGCCGCAAAGTAAACCGTCGTCTTGCCGGACCCTGTCACTCCATAGAGCAGATGAGGCTGGAAGTCGCCCTTCGTCATAGCGGCCGCAATCGTACTGAGCGCCTCCATCTGCGACTCGTTCAGAGCGTGCTCGTGCGCGTGCTTCTTGTGCTGCGGACCAGCTACACCACCCATATGGAAGGTCTCGGCGACCTCTTCGATTGCGACCAGGCCGCGCTTGACCAGGGTTCCCAGGGTCGAATCCGGAATGCTAAGCTCCCGGAGATCGCGCACGCGCATCCTACCGCCGACTGCGGCGAGCTCTGCGAGGATGGCCGTCTGGTTCTCGTTGAGCTTCGGCAGCCGCACCTCGGGCACGAGGACTGCGACCCGCTCCAGCCGACGTGCATCCCGCTCCTCCGCAAGCGCCTCGCGCGTGAGCCACTTCTTCCGTACCATGCCGTCGAGTAGAGCTTTATTAGCCTGCGTCGCTGATCGGAGCGCAGACGCCTTCGCCTGCTCGCCCGATTCCAGGTAGTTCAGGACGGCATATTCGCGATTCTGTTCCTCAGGAGTCAGGCGCGAGCGGCGCGAGGAGCCCTTCTCTGCCCCCTCATAGAGAACCTTGCGGCCCTGATCTGCAATCCGGTAGACCATCTGGCGCTTGACCTCGGCGGCCAGCGGAAGCATCCCCCGCAGCACCTCACCGAGCGGCGCCACGTAATACTGTGCAATCCACTGGCCGAGCCGCATCAGCTCATCCGGCAGCAGCGGCGCGTCGTCCAGCACCTGCTGGACCGGCTTGGCCTGGATCCCCTCAGGGAGTGCATCGTCGTGGACCCGCAGGACGATGCCCATCAGGCGCTGGCCGCTGAAAGGAACAAGCACACGCGCTCCCACCACCGGGACCACGCCATTCACCGCGTAGGTGAACGCCTGGTCGAGTGGTATGGGGAGCGCAACGTCGCAGAACTGGGGCACACCTCAGGGTATCGCCCCCGGGCGTTCAACCGCCACTCACAGGCCTGCGATATCATCCAGAGCAGACTCGGAGGAAGCATTGAAGTTCGTTCGGCCGCTCGTGTTCGCCCTCGCAATCCTGCCCACCTTCGCGTGCGCGCAGGCCCCTGCTGTCTCGGACGAACCGATCACGCCGCCGACGATCGTCTATCCCGCTGTGGCGAAGCAGCAGCGGATTCAAGGCACGGTCGAGCTTGAGGTCAGGGTCTCGGAGGCGGGCCGTGTCACCGCCGTCCACGCGCTCTCAGGGCCGGAGCAGCTTAGACAAGCAGCGATCGACGCCTACTCCCTCGCGAGCTACCGTCCTCTCATGCGTGGCGGAAAGGCGATCCCGGCGGTCATCACAACGAAGGTCGACTTTTCGCTCCACGAGGCTCCTCCCTCGCCCGACGACCTTGTCGCGAAGGAGTTCGAACCGATCCACGAGCAGTGTGAGACGATGGCGCGCACGAAAGATCCTACCGCTTTAGCGACCTGCCAGCATGCACTGGGGATCGCAAGCGGCTTCACGCCCACCGGCCACATGGTCGCCCACGCCGTTGCCTATAACGATGTAGCGCTTGTGCTGCTCTCACTGGGAAAGACCAAGGAAGCTGCAGCCGTCGGCGATGATGCCGTGACGAACATCGCGGACGCTTACCCGGGATCGCTCGCAGCCGCGAACGCCTACATCACACGGGCGGAGACGCGATCCCGCTCCATCGACGCGAAGGGCAGCATTGCAGACTGCCTTGAGGCGGAGAAGATCCTGCGCGGTCTGCTCGCCCAGGAGAAGGCGCCCTACCTCGCACAGGATATGAAGGCGCAGCTGAAGGGTGTTCTGAAGCTGCATGCCGTCATGCTTCGCCGAGGCTACCAGGGATCAAAAGCAAAGGCCCTCGAAGACGAGGCCGATAAGCTGTAGTCCCGCTCAGGCCGGGCGCTTTGGAGCTTCGAGGCCGAGCTCCTTCATGACCATCTGGAGATCCTTCCACGCCTCACCCTTCTGCCGCGGGTCGCGGAGCAGGAACGCCGGGTGATAGGTCACGACCAGCTTCGCTCCGCGGCAGTCGTGCCACGATCCCCGCAGTGAAGCGAGGGATTGCTTAACACCAAGCAGGTAGAGCGCGGCCGTCGCACCGAGGGCCACAATGACCGTAGGCTGCACAATGTCGATCTGCCGCAGCAGGAACGGCGAGCAGGTATTCGCCTCGATCGGCTCCGGAACGCGGTTGGCGGGAGGGCGGCATTTCACAATGTTGGCCACATAAACCTGCTCCCGCTGGAGCCCCATCGCATTGATCATGTTGTTCAGGAGCTGCCCGGCCTTGCCAACGAACGGCTCCCCGGTCGCGTCCTCATCGGCGCCAGGGCCTTCTCCGACAAACATCAGGCGCGCTGCGGGATCACCGTTTGCAAAGACGATGGTGCGGCGACCGGCGTATGCGAGTGGGCACCGTGTGCAGTCGCCGATCTCCTCGCGCAGTGCGACCAGCGCAGAAGGACGATCGGCAACGCTGACCCTGGCCTGCGGAAGAGGCGCAAGGTCGTTGAAGCTGATTGGTTTTGGCATGGAAGACTCCGGCTGGTTGAGCGTGCTCGCCGCAGCACTCGGTGCAGCTTCGGATGATGGAGCGGATATAGTGGCCCGTGGAGCGGGCGCAGAGATAGCAGGGATCGTGGGTGCCAACCTGGTTGGCAGCGCAACGGCAGGCTGAACAGCCGGGGCCGCAGCGACCCTCGGTAGCGGAGCCTCAACGGCCTCCGCTTCGACGGGCACACCGATCCGATACAGGTCGTGGACGCCCATGTCGCGCAGATATTCGACATACGCCCGCAACTGCTCTTGATTCGCTGCCATCGCTCTATCCTACCGCGAGCGCGGCTGTGCGAAGTTGTCCTGGAAGTGGTTAGTGGGTCGTGTCGAGCGTTGGTTCGACGATCTTCTCCGGAAGCACAAACTTGACGAATCCACCACGGATCTCGTCCTGCGCAACACGGCATGCCTTCATCGACTTCGAGGCGACGAGCGGGACAGCGCCCGACTGCAACTGGCGTGCGCGACGAGCAGCACCCCGCACCAAGCTGTACTTGTTCTGAAAAGGATTTTCAGGCGTTGTCATTTTGGTTTCCTCGGTAAGAAGAATCTACTCTACTCCAACCGGGAAGCCTAGAACTTTTTACGCACCAGTAAAGCTATTGAGTGCAGCAGTTAGATGTGCGGAGGGAGCATCGGTCCGACAGGTCGCAGCAATCGCTTCTACGCCTGGATAATTACCGCGCTCCGTCAGAACCACGGCCCGCATCTCGGAGACCGCCTGGTCGAGAACATCGTTGACCAGCGCATATTTATAGCCCCAGATCTGCTTGAGTTCACTTTGTGCCTGCGATAGCCTGCGCTCAATCACGGTCTCGGAGGTGACGTTCTCCGCCTCGCTGCGATTGCGCAGCCGCTTCTCAAGTACCTGGGGACTAGGCGGCAGGATGAAGATCGAGACCGCAGCCGGCAGCTTCTTCATCACCTGCAGGGCGCCCTGCACATCGATGTCGAGCAGCAGGTCCTTGCCTTCGACGCGGGCATGGTCAAGAGCCACGAGCGCCGTGCCGTAGTAGTTGCCGAAGACCTCGGCCCACTCCAGAAACTCCCCCGCAGCGATCATGCGCTCGAATTCTTCGCGCCCGATGAAGTGATATTCGCGGCCGTCGATCTCGGAGCCGCGCGGCGCACGGGTGGTGTATGAGATCGAGAAGTCCAGGCCTTCAACGAGCGTTCGCAACTGCGTGACCAGCGTCGACTTACCGGACCCGGACGGAGCGGAAATAATGAATAAAATGCCTGCCATAGCTTCTATAAAGTGTACCGGCTATAGCCCGCATTCACCGCGCATCCTACTCAAGATTCTGAACCTGGTCCCGCGCCTTCTCGATCTCAAGCTTCATCTCGAGACCAAGCTCCGTGATGCGCAGTCCGTTCCCGGCGACCGCGCCGCTGGTCTTCGAGAGCAGCGTGTTCGCCTCCCGATTCAGTTCCTGCAGCAGAAAGTCGAGCCGCTTGCCAAGCTCGCCGCCCTCGGTCAGAAGCGCCAGGAAGCGAGCGACGTGAGTCTGCAGACGAACCAGCTCTTCATCAATGTCGCTACGCTCCGCAAGCAGCGCAGCCTCGGCCAGCAGGCGATCTTCGCCGATTCCTGTTCCCTGCAGTAGCTCAGCCATGCGAGCCCGCAGGCGCTCCACGTACGTATCGCGGACCTGTTCGCGATACCCCGCGACCTCCGCCGTAAGCGCCTCCAGCCGAAGCATCGCACTCCGCAACTCGTCCACAAGCGAAGCACCCTCCTGGGCCCGCGCATCGTTCAAGCGCTGGAGCAGCTCCGGCAGCAGCTTCAGAACCTCCTGCTGAAAGCCACCCGAGTCCTCAACAGGTGCAGCGACCTCTGCACGCAGGACGCCGGGCTGGCGGAGCAGGAGGTTCAGATCCGGCTCGGCAGTGATGCCGTATTCAGTGGCAGCCTGACGAAAGAGTTCGACGTGTGCAACCAGCAACTCCCGGTTCAACTGCATCTGTGGGACGCCCTCGCGGCGAGCGATCTGCACGGTGAGATCGAGATGGCCTCGACGAACGAACTCCTTGATGACACGCCGAATTGATACTTCCAGCTCGTCGCAGTTCGGGGGCAGGCGGAGCGAGAGGTCGAGAAAACGATGATTGACGCTCTTAGCGATCAGCGTGAATGCAAGCTGCTGGTCGGTCTGCCCGGTCACGGTCGCGAAGCCGGTCATGGAGTACACGTTGCTCAAGCGATCCCCTCCACCTCAACCGGAAGGCTCGCAGCCTCCACGAGATCATCGTTCGCAAACTGCATATCGTAGAGCCGGCGGTAGCTGCCGGACTTCACCAGCAACTCGTCATGGGTGCCGATCTCGACGATCTGACCGTTCTCGATGACTGCGATCCGGTTCGCCCGGCGCACCGTCGAGAGGCGATGCGCAATGACAAATACGGTGCGGCCCTGCATCAGGTTCGCCAGCGCTGCCTGTACGAAGTGCTCGCTCTCCGTGTCGAGGGCGGAGGTCGCCTCATCGAGCACGAGGATCGGCGCATTCTTCAGGATTGCCCGCGCAATCGCAAGCCGCTGGCGTTCACCGCCCGAGAGGCGAACACCCTTCTCACCGATCTGCGTCGCATACCCCTCAGGCATGCGCAGAATAAAGTCGTGGGCCAGTGCCATCTTTGCCGCCTGCTCAACCCGCGACAGCGGGACGTCCGGCTGCCCGTAGGCGATGTTGTTCCGCACCGTGTCGTTGAAGAGAATCGTCTCCTGCGTGACCTTGCCGATCTGCTCGCGCAGGCTGGCGATGGTGACGTCGCGCAGGTCGTTCCCATCGATCGTGATGCGACCTTCGTTCACATCGAAGAACCGCGGCAGCAGGTTGACGAGGGTTGATTTGCCAGCTCCGCTCGGACCGACGAAGGCGATGACCTCACCACGCTTCACCTCGAGGTCGATCCCGGACAGGACCTGCTTCGTCCCCTCATCGGTCGAATAAGCAAACCCGACACCCTCAAAACGAATCGCGTCGGAGAAGCCCTTCACGACCACCGCGCGCTTCTTCTCGCGGACGTCATCCTGCGCGTCCATGAACTTGAAGATCTCTTCGCTGGCCCCGAGCGCCTGCTGGAAGCTGTTGTAGAAGGCGGCAAACTTCCGCACCGGATCGTAGAGCGTGAAGACGGCGATCAGGAAGGTGATGAAGGATCCAGCCGTCAT
>CAZZZQ010000171.1:0-7243 GCA_964658405.1 uncultured Sphingomonas sp. | reverse complement strand
CTCTTAATCAATGCTTGCTTCGTCTCCGCGCCGGTGACGATCAGAAGCACGGCACAGAGCGCCGCGCGCTCCGGCGGTTCGAAGCGACGAGATCAACGTGCTTCTCGGCGTAGCAAAAACCGTGCGCGTTTCGAAGCGATGGGCGGCGAAATCCCGGCCCTGAGCGCGTGCTCGCGCGGGTCAAGCGACGACGTCACACGGCCGTAGGTCCCCGAGCCGACGCTTGTATCGACATTGCCGAAGTTGGGATGGTTGAGGAAGTTGAAGGCCTCTGCGCGGAACTGCACGTTGAGCCGTTCATGGATGGGGAACGTCTTGTAGCCGGCGACGTTGAAGGAGATCTCACGCGGTCCGCGAATCGTGCCGGGCCGTGCGTTGCCGTAGAAGCCATTCGCCGGAGCGGCGAAGCTGGTCGTGTCAAACCACTCCGTCTTCGTCTTCAACAGGCTCACCGGAGCGACCTGGTTCGGGCGAATTGCCAGACCCTGCACACCGGTCGCGAGACCTGGCGTGAAGGCGAAGCCACTCTCGAGGACGCCCAGACCAGCAAGGCTCCAGCCGCCGAGGACCTGTCGCTCAAGCAGGTTGTCGCTGTGCTTGAACGCCTGGATGTCATACACGCCTGACATGGTCAGTACGTGTGTCCGATCGAAGTTCGAGGGACCGTACTCCGGTGCGAGGTTCGTCCAGTCCTGAATGCCTGTGCCACCGCCGCCGGCGATGCTGCCGCCGCCACCTGAGTTGCTGGCATGACCGAATTGCGAGAGTGACTTGCTATACGCATAGGCGACCGTCGCGTTGACTGAGTTCTTGCGATAGACAAAACCGGCCTGCAATGCGTTGTAGTTACCAGAGCCGAGACCAGCCTCCGTGTAGATGTTTGAGTAGCCCTTGTAGGGGCGTGTGTAGGTGTCACTCGTGATGTTCTGGTTGATGCACGGGTCGAAGTCATAGGTGGTTGCAGCCTGGCCCGTAATGCAGCTCTTACCCGCGATCTGCTGGGTTGGAGCGGTGACACGCAGCGGCTGATTCTGGTCGTAGCCAAAGGTGTCCTGATGACGGAAGAGGGTTCCGGCATAGGCCACACTCAGGACGGCGCTGGGGAAGAGTTGACGCTCGAGCGTTGCGCTGAAGGACTGCAGCTGTGTTGGCGTAAACTTCGGTCCGACTGCATCAAGCGACTGCGGGGTCGCTCCGCTGGCGGTTCCGGAGGTAGGATTCTCGAGCGTTCCCGACTGAATGTTCGCGCTCTGGGTGTAGGGCGGATTCTGTCCGAACGCGTTATAGATTGCCTCGACCGCAAGACGGGAATAGCCGACGCCGTAGCCCGCACGGAGCGAGGTCTTGCCATCGCCCGTCAGGTCAAAGGCGAAGCCAACACGTGGCGCAAAGTTCTTCAGGCCCGATGTAAAGAAGCCATCCGGAACGCCGTTCTGACCAGCGAAGACGAGACCGGTATAGAGGTTAGCAGCCGTGCCAGCGGTGTTGATCGGAACGCCCCCTGCGTTCGTTGCGAAGCCTCCACCAACTGTGACCACGGGAGCCTGCGCGCCGTTATATTGCGATGCGTAGAACGAGGAGACCTGGTCGCCCGAGCTTGTATTCGGCGAGAAGTAAACCCAGCGAAGTCCTGCGTTGATGGTCAGCCTGCGCGATGCATGCCAGTCGTCCTGCGCATACGCCTCGCCCTGACGATAGTGGAAGGAGCCGCTGCGCTGACCGCTATCCTGGTGATAGGTTGAGACCAGTCCAAGCAGGTAGTCAGCTACTGGATCGCCGGTGCGTGTTCCGTTGAAGGTGAACGATCCTCCGGGGACTGTGAACACATTCTGGTTCTTGATTCCGGCGATGTAGAGCGCTCCGAACTGGAGTACATGCGAGCCGACCGTCCAGCTGACATCGTCCTGCAGGATGCCCTCTCCATCGGACGCATGGATCGCGGGGGTTCCAGCACCGAAGCCGGCATAGCCGCCACTGAAGCTGATCGATGGAGCCTTATTGAGAATGTTGGCATTGGGAAATGCCTGGTTGATCGTCACGCCTGCGGGAAGCTGAAAATTGGTCGTGTTGATGCGTGGTTTGTCATAGGTCTCAGCGATGGTCGCCGTGTTGATCAGTCGGGGCGTGAGGGTTGAGCTGAGACGCACCATCATGTTCATGCCGGTGGTGTAGTAGGTCGTTGGCGTTGCGGCAAAGATATTTCCGTTGAAGGAGTTATACGGAATGCCGTTCTTCACCTGCTCGTACGAGACGCGTCCGGTCAGGATTTCGTTATCGGTAATGTTGTGATCGACCCGGTAGTTATAGCTATCCTGGCTCAGCGTCTGCGGCTCTTGATTGATGTAGTTCAGGGCGCTGCCGGGATTGTTCGGAAGATTGCTAAGCGTGTTCAGCAGGCTGATGGCGTTTGGATCGATGCAGGCCGGATTGATCGTATTCGTGCCGGTGATGCAGCCGACTGCACCGCGCGCGGCAAGCTGCTGTGCGCCGAGTGCATCAAGCGTCAACGGCTTAGTGTTGTTCAAACTTCCGGCTCGCTGCGCTGCAGTAAAGACAAGGCCCTGTGCGGTTGAGCCGGTCTCGATACGGCGCCATTCATTTGAGGCGAAGAAGAAGGTCTTGTGCTTTCCACCCTTGTTGTACAGGTAAGGAATGCGGACAGGCCCACCGAAGGAGTAGCCGAAGATGTTCTGGCGGAGCTTGGTCTTGACCGTAGCGAAGTACGGATTCGCATCAAGCGCGTCGTTGCGAAAGTAGTCCCAGACACTTCCATGAAAGGTGTCTGTACCGGACTTCGTCTGCACGACGACCTGGCCTGATCCCGCAAGGCCGTAGCGTGCGCTGTAGTTATCCTTCAGGATGCGGAACTCGTCGATCGAATCGACGATGGGGAGCACGTTGATGTTGGCAAGGTTGCCGGTGTTCATGTTGTACACACCATCGAGCGTGTAGACGGAATACTCGATCGACGCGCCATTGACGATCAGCGTCGTTCCCCCGGTAAGACCGCCTGCGGACTGCTGATTATTTCCGGCCGTGCTACTGACACCCGGAATGAGCTGACCCATGGACTGAAAGTTGCGACCGTTCAGCATCAGGTTCTCAACCTGCTTGGCCGTGATGGTGCCGCCGGAGCCGGAGTCCTGTGTCTCGACGGCCAGCGCGTCTGCTGTCACGTTCACCGATTCGCCCGTGTTGCCGACCTTCAGTGTCACGCTAGTCTCACGCGTTTGGCCGGGGTCGATGAGGACATGCTGCACGGTGGTGAGGCTGAAGCCATCTCGCGAGACCTTTACGCTGTAAGGTCCGGGCGTCAGTGCGTCGACCGAGTAGAAGCCTGCGTCAGAGGTCTGCAGAGTTCTGACTGCGCCCGTGCTCTCGCTGGTCACTGTGATGGTGGCACTTCCGATGGCAGCGCCCGTCGGATCCAGAATCGTACCTCTGATGGCGCCCAGATTACCTTGTGCGACCGCGGTGGAAGCTGCGGCGCATAGAGTCGCCAGAGCTAGAACAATAGAACGCAGGATACGCGGATGCTTCATAGTGAGCCGCCTCATTTCAACCAAAAACTTATTCAATAGGAGATGCAGGCGGGATACTAGGCTCCGTTCTTTACGAGTGTCAAGCGAAAGATGAGGCTGAAACGTGGGCTGGTGCTGGCTTTTTACGAGCCAATTCAATCGTAGGAGTTCGCGGTCCTACCTCTGGTTTCAATTTTGTGGAATCGATTTCGCGGAACCGCTCCCCCACGAGACTTCTTCACTCACGACGCAGTATCGGATGTTCTTTCAGTTCGAGTCGGAGAACTTGTTCTCTGGCCGGAGCTGGACTGCAGATGACCGAACATTTCTTCATGTCGCAGGGAAGATGGCAATCATGCGCTGCGATTGAGCGCAATCGAGAACGAGCCGTCAAAGTTCTGCTGGAAAATATAACTCCTATTGACAGCTCCGTTGTCGCAGGGCTAAAACTCACTGTCCTTTGAATGCTGTCTTTGGTGTTCTGCATGATCTCGTGAGAGATAGGCAGCGCATCTCTTCTTGAGGGTTCGATGTTCTCTCGCTCTTGTGTCTCGAATGCGTCGCGACTGCTAGCCAGTCGACCCTGCTTGCTTGCGATCGTCTCCAAAGCAATGCGCGAGATTCCGGTCCGACCACATGGCTTGCCAGCGCGCTGCATAATTCCTGCTTCAGCGTGCGTTCATTTCTTAGTGATGCACCCTACTCCGATGGCCGCGTTCAAACTGCAATGCAACAGGATTCCCTCATGACGATGCTCTTTTCTCATTCTCTCCGCGCGGGACTTCTAGCATCCGGTCTGATGCTCGCTGCCTGCACTGGCATGCGTGCCGCGACCCCTGCGAGTATGAAGCCGACAGCATTGCAGGCTGATTCGCTCCCGGAGGCGATCGGGCTCGATAATCCGCATCCTCTCCTTTCGTGGCACCTGCAGGACGCACGGACCGGGGCAAAGCAGACCGCATACCAGATCGCTGTCTTTAGCCATCGCCCTGCAGGGTCCGCTGCTAAGGCCGATGTATGGGATAGTGGTCGAATCGTCTCTGCGGTGTCAGCGGGCGTTCCGTATGCGGGACCGGATCTGCAGGCAGAGAAACGGTACTTCTGGCGCGTCACAGTGTGGGATCAGAACGACAAGCCCTACCCTGCGAGCGCGGTCAGCTGGTTCGAGACCGGCCTTATGCAGCAGTCCAACTGGCACGCGGAGTGGATCGGCTATGAGCCTGCGGAGTTGCACAGCGTTCGCGAATCAGGTGCTGCGTGGATCACGAATATAGCTTCAAGTGATTCAGAGTCGCGGGACACGCACCATGACTTCCGCTATCGACTCTCGATCGAGAAGCCGATCCATCGTGCGGTTCTTTACACCACCGGGGAGGACACCGCGGCCGCATGGATCAATGGCAAGCAGGTGTTGCAGCCGAAGCCGCTTGCGCCCTGGAAGCAGATGCCATGGGGCACCTACGAGCGCGTCGACGTTACGTCGCAGATGCAGCAGGGCGCTAACGTACTTGCTATTGGAATTACACGCTACAAGATTCCACGCGCTGCAACCGTGTCGACGCAGGCACCCATGAGTGCAGTGCTCTACATCGCGTATGCGGATGGATCTACGAGGCTTTTCACGAGTGCCGCCGAGGGCTGGAAGGCGCAGCTGGACGCGCCCGAGGGCTGGTGGCAGAGCTCGTACAAGGACAACAAGTGGAAGGCGGCGGAGCTCTACAAGCCTGCCTCCGATCCGTTCGGCAGCCGCGACGATGGTCTCCCCTGGCCGACGGGCCCGGTCGTCTCACTTCGCAAGACTTTCTCACCGCAGGCGAAGACGCTCACCTCGGCACGTCTTTACGCAACCGCGCTCGGTGCATACAAGTTCCATCTGAACGGAACGGTTGTCGGTGATCAGATTCTTTCGCCCGGATGGATGGACTTCCGCGAGCACATTCCCTACCAGATCTACGACGTCACGCGGCAGGTTCATGCGGGAAGCAATGCAATCGCAGCTTACCTCGCGCCCGGCTGGTATAGTACGCCTCTGCGATGGTTCAGGCAGGGCAATAACTACGGCACGACGGAGCCTGCGTTGAAGGCGCAGCTTCGCCTTGAGTACACAGACGGAAGCGTGGAGTGGGTTGCGACCGACAGCTCATGGAAGGCCGATGTCTCGCCCATTCTGTTCGCTGAGATCTACGATGGCGAGACCCGCGATGCGCGGCGTGAGCAGGCCGGCTGGGACACGGCAGCCTTTAAGGATGCAGCGTGGAAGCAAGCAGTGGTGGTCCCGGCGAAGGAGCCGCGGATCGTCTCGCAGTACTTCCAGCCGATTCGCGAACACCAGGTCATGACGGCGAAGAAGATCACCGAGCCGAAGCCTGGCGTCTTCGTCCTCGACTTCGGTCAGAACATGAGTGCACTGCCGCGGTTACATGTGCAGGGAGCAGCGGGGACAGATGTTCAGCTGCGCTTTGCCGAGGTGCTTAATCCTGACGGAACCCTCTACGTCGAAAACCTCAGGACCGCGAAGGCGACCGACCACTTCATTCTTGCGGGTAGCAGGAGCGGCGAAGATTTCCAGCCACTATTTACCTTCCACGGCTTCCGCTACGCGGAGATCACCGGGCTCAAGACAAGGCCGACGCTTGCGACGCTGAAGGCGGTCGTCCTCCACACGGACGCGCCCTTTACGACGCGCTTCTCAACCGGCGATCCGATGATCAACCAGCTCTGGAGCAACGTGCTATGGGGCCAGCGATCAAACTTCATCGGGGTCCCAACCGACTGCCCGCAGCGTGACGAGCGGCTCGGCTGGAGCGCCGACGCACAGGTCTTCTGGCGCACAGCGACCTTCAACATGGACCTGACCACCTTCAGCCAGAAGTATGCCGCCGACCTTCATGGCACGCAGGTCAACACGGCGATGTACGGCATCTTCGCACCGGGGATCGATACACCAAATCCCGGCTACGGTGCGGCCTGGAGTGACGCCGGTGTCATCATCCCGTGGACCGGTTGGATCCAGTCCGGCAATCCGCGCATCGTCGAAGAGAACTGGGACGGGATGGAGAAGTATCTCGCCGAGATCGAGAGCAAGAACCCCGATCACCTGTGGAGGAACGGCTTCGGCGCGGCCTTCGGTGACTGGCTGACCCCGACGATCACCACCCCCGAGGACCTGCTCGCCACGGCCTACTGGGCCTACGACGTGACCCTGATGCGGCAGATGGCGCTCGCAACCGGCCGCACCGCGGAGGCCGATCGTTACGCGAAGCTCTTCACAACGATCAAGGCAGCATTCCAGCAGGCCTACATCCGCTCCGACGGTTTTGTCGGAACGATCGACCACTTCCCCTCGATCCCTCCGCCAACGGTGAAGCCTGTCGACGCGGAGCTTTCGAAGACCACGCCGGTCGAGACGCAGACCGGGTACGTCCTTGCGCTCTACATGCACCTGATGCCGGATGAGCTTCGCGCCGCCGCAGCCGAGAAGCTGATCGGAAAGATCCGCGACAACCACTGGCTGCTCGGAACCGGCTTCGTCGGCACACCGTACCTGCTCGCCGTCCTTGCGGATACCGGGCATGCGGATGTGGCCTATCGCATCCTGCTGAACCGCGCGTATCCCTCGTGGGGATACCTCATCGACCACGGGGCAACGACCACGTGGGAGCGCTGGAACGGGGACACCATGCGCGACGATCCCAGCATGAACTCTTACAATCACTACGCCT
>CAZZZQ010000170.1:0-7338 GCA_964658405.1 uncultured Sphingomonas sp. | reverse complement strand
CCTGCTAAGGCGCAGTTTGCGGCCCTGCATGCGGGCGGCAAGCAGAAGATTCAGCCTGCGACCGCGCCGGGAGCAATGCTGATTGCCGACCCCTCGACCGATCCGCTTTTCACACGGCTTGATCTTTCGGTCAACGGGACCGCGAGTGCAGGAACGCAGTTCATCGCGGCCGACCTGGATCATGACGGCGACATCGACATCGCGAGCGCCGGAAAGCTTGGCGTACACGTCCTCGAAAACCTTAAGGTCAACAACGTTGGCAAAGCGGTGCGTGAAGAGACGCAGCCGCTCAACCGTAAGTGGCCGTTCCCCGGTGAAGGCAAGGAGATCGACCAGGAGGATGGGCCTACTCCGCAATAGCGGCTGGAGAAGTTACGGCTTCTCCGGCCAGGCATGTCGAGGGTAGCGGCGCATCATCTCGCGCCGCACCTGAGGATACAGCCGCTCCCAGAATCCAGCGAGGTCCGTCGTCGTCTGGACGGCCCGCTGGTTTGGTGCGAGCAGGTGAACGACGACTGGCTCCTTACCTGGACCGATCCGCGGAGTATCCTTCATGCCGAAGAAGTCCTGCATGCGGGCCGAGATCCACGGCGGCCTGTCGTGCTCGTAGTGAACCTTCGTCTGCCGCCCGTTCTTCAATCGCACGCTGATTGGCGCAGTTTCATGGAGTGCCCGCGTGTCAACCGTCGCCTCGGCGAGCTGTATGAAATTCTTCGCAGCAAGCTTCAACTCTGAAAAACTCTGTAGCCCGAGACAGAGATCGCAGAGCGTCTTTGCAAGGTTGAGCGGTTCGAAACCCGCGAAGCTCAAGCGAGCTACAAAGTTATCCAAGCTCTCCTTGTCGACGAAGCGCTCGATGCCAGCTTCCAACGCCATCTGTGCGAGCAGCGTCGCAGCCTCATGACCGGACGCAGCTCCTCGAGACTCCTGTATGACGAGGTCGTCGTACAACAGGGTGTTCGTCTGCTCGACACGCTCGGCGGAGCGATTCCAGATCACCGTCGACCGCTCCTTCATGCGCTCCGGAAAGAGATCGATCAGCCACTCCGGCTCGATCCTTGACGTCATGCGGACAAGCGGTAGCGGCTTCTCCTTGCGGTCCTCGACATCGATCGCAACCATGAACTCATAGGGTGTCCGCTCGCCGGCCAACTCTGCCGTTACACCGGTGGAGAGCAGGATCTGCTGGCCTGCTCGTCTGCGCGCAACACGATCGGGAAATCCACTCAGCACGGAGAGCAGTAGCGCATCATCCTCATGACGGCTCTGTTTTGCGAGCCGCGCGATTCTACGTAGCTGTTCAATGTGCTGCCGCACACGGTTGTCGGGCGGCACATCCATCATGGCAAGCAGGTCCGTCTGCTCGCTCCGGACACCGGAGCCAAGCAGGCCTGCCGCGAGGCACCCGTCTTCACCGACACCACGGGCCAGCGACTCTACGAGCACCCGCGCCAAACGAGCCGTCAGGGGATATCGTGACAGCTGCTGTGCCATATTCCCCGATGCCTCGAGCCGATCGAGCAGAGACTCGGCTCGATCGACCGCAGCCGCAGGAGGTTCATCGAGCCAGTCGAGTTCGTTGAGGTGAGCGAACCGCATCACGCGCAGGGAGAGGCAGAGCTGAGAGAGATCGCTGCGCACGATCTCGGGCGAATCCTGCTCGGCGCGTCGCATGTAATCCTCTTCAGCGTAGAGCCGAAGAACACGTCCGGGCCCCGTCCGTCCGGCCCGTCCGGCCCGCTGCTTCGCCGACGCCTTGCTGACGCGGGCGATCTCGAGCGTCGGCAGTCCGGTCCATGGCGAGTAGGTCGCGACACGCGCAAGTCCGCTGTCGATCACCGCGCGTACGCCCTCGATCGTGACCGAGCTTTCAGCTACGTTAGTAGCGAGAATAAGCTTGCGTTCGGCAGTAGGAGCCACGGCTCGATCCTGTTCCGCAGGAGTCAGATCTCCATGTAACGGTAGCAGGAGCATACTGTGCTTCCGGGCGACTCCTTCACACTCGCGGATCGTTCGCCGAATCTCCGCAGCACCCGGCAGCAAGACAAGGATGTGCCCCGGGTGTGCCTCCTTGACGAGAAGTTCTACAGCTCTCAGGACCTGCAGGGGCAGCGGATCAGGCGAGTAAGGAAGATGTTGGATGGCCACGTCAAACAGCGTGCCCTCAGACCGTAATACGGGGCAGTCGCCAAGATACCGTGCCAACGGTCCAGCCTCCAGCGTGGCTGACATCACGATGATCTTCAGCTCCGGCCGTGCCTGTTGCAGCCGCTTCAACAGGGCAAGTGCGAGATCGCTGTCCAGATGCCGCTCGTGGAACTCATCGAGGATGACGGCATCGACACCAGCCAGCATCGGGTCGCTTAACAAGCGCCGCGTCAGAATTCCCTCGGTCACAAACCGCAATCTCGTTTGTGGCCCGACCGCCTCCTCGAAGCGGACCTGGTAGCCAACGATGCCTCCGACCTCTTCGCCAAGCTCCCACGCAACGCGTCTCGCCGCCAGGCGTGCGGCGATGCGGCGTGGCTCGAGCACGATCACCTCGCCGCGCACGATTCCGAGCAGCGCGGGAGGGACGCGGGTCGTCTTTCCCGAGCCGGGCGGCGCCTCGATCACGAGGCTGGAGTTCCTCTCCAGGCAACGCAGAACATCCTGCAGGATTGCATCGACCGGAAGCGTAATGCGTCGGCTCACTGGCTCTCCTCCGAAGCGGGCGATTCGAGGATAGCTTCCTCGCCATGCACCGAGGTGAAGAGGCCGGTTTGTGAAGGCCCTTCGACAGGATTCTGAAAGTTGCTCAAACCAACGCCAACCAGGCGATACCGCTGCTGTGCAGGGAGACTTACCTTTGCACGAAGGGACAGGGCGATCTCAGTCAGCTCCGCACAGCTTGCCGGAGAGACGCACGGGGTGTAGCTCCGCGACAGCGTAACAAACTCCTTTGTCTTCAACTTCAGTACGACCGTCCGTGCGGAGCGCATCTGCTTGCGCGAGGCGTTCCACGTCTTCTCAGCGAGACGCCGGATCATCGGCTCCAGCTCTTCAATCAGGACATCCTGCTCAAAGGTGTCCTCGGCCGAGACCGATCGAGCAGGACGATCAGGGATGACCGGGTTGTGATCGATGCCCTGGGCAAGCTCGGCCAGGCGTGTTCCATACCGCCCGAACCTGCCCTCAAGCAAGCTTGGCTTGGCGGCCCGCAGATCGCCCACGGTAAGGATTCCGAGCTGCTTTAAACTCTCTCCCGTTACCTTGCCGACGCCGGGAATACGTTCTACCGGCAGCGGCGTAAGAAAGTCCTCGACCTCGGCAGGCTGAATGACGAAGAGTCCGTTCGGCTTCTTCCAGTCGGAGGCGATCTTCGCTAAAAACTTGTTCGGCGCAACGCCAGCCGACGCTGTCAGGCTCAGTTCCTCACGGATCTGCTGCCGGATCATGCGCGCAACGCGTGTTGCCGTCGAGAGACCGGTCTTATTCTCGGTCACATCGAGGTACGCCTCATCGAGCGACAGCGGCTCCACAAGTTCGGTATGCCGCTTGAAGATCTCGCGAACCAGCTGCGAGACGGCACGATAGCGAATGAAGTCCGGTGGCACGAAGATCGCCTCCGGGCAGAGTCGCAACGCTCTGCTTGATGGCATCGCCGAGCGCACCCCGAAGGTTCTGGCCTCGTAGGAGGCGGCGCATACAACCGACCGTGGGCCGCGTCCGGCCACGAGCACAGGTCGTCCACGCAGCTGCGGATCATCTCGCTGCTCAACCGACGCATAAAACGCGTCCATGTCGATATGGACGATCTTTCTCACCAGCCCTGCCCACAATCGTATGCTGTCCTGATCCGCTGTGTCTTCCGAGCGTCAACGAACGGAGACGCTCTTTATGCCCCTTCAACATCGCGAGGTGGATTGTGGAACGCAGCCCGCGCGGCAGTCTCCTCGCGCACATCCATCCATCCGCGAAGGATCACAACGGCCGCAACCTGATCGATGATGCTCTTGCGATCCCTGCGATCATGGCCGGCCTCGTCGAGAATCTCGTGTGCCGCGACCGAGCTCAACCGTTCATCCCAAAGCTGCACCGCGACTCCGGCGCGAGCGCGAAGCTCCTCCGCGAACTCCTGTACCTTCGCGGCCCAGGGGCTTACATCGCCGGACATATGCAGAGGATTTCCAACGATGATGGTGGTGACCTCATGCTTTCGCACCAGGCGCGTCAGGCTCCGCAGGTCTTCATTGCGATTCTTGCGCCAAACGGTCACCAGGGGTTGGGCCGTATAGCCAAGCGGGTCCGTCAGCGCGACGCCGATCCGAACCCTCCCGACATCCAGCGCCATTACGCGTTCAACAGCCATATCCACAGTCTATCGCCTGGTCCGGCGCCTGCCTCTGCGAGCGGCCCTGCTGGCTCAGCTGTCCTTCCGATAGAGCAGCTCACGCATCGCCTGTCGCCGAGCGTCGTTGGCCTCGCTTGCAGACTTCCGCTCATCGGCGTCCATTCTGTGCTTCGTCTCGGGATCGCTTGCCTCGGGCGTACTGCACTCCGGGCACCGATTCGCAAAGCCTGGCTTATCTGGTTTCAACTCAAACTCTTCCGAGCACACGACGCAGACTTTCATTGGAAAAGGCATCAATACTCCAGGGATACGATGATTGGCTGGCTGCCGGGTTGGGGCGAGAGGTCTCTCGCGATCGATCTGTTGGCTCGGCTTCAGGGACGCTTGCCCGCTCTCCGAAGCCTCATGGTCCTGTCGAAAAGCCTAACATTTTGGCGGATCTCCTCAAAGAACGGTCCAGGCCATTCCCACGCAGAAGCGCTTGATCGGCGGACGATGGGACGGTACCTCCTATCGACGCGCGAATGAGGATTTTGTAAGCCAGCTGCGTCGGTTTGCGTCTCGCTGCAAGACTCAATAGACTGCTCCCGTTGAAAACTTCTGATGCATCACGCGACGAGACAGGCTCCTTCCAACAGGAGAGCTGAAGCGTTTTGTCTGACTTGAGAGAACACTCCGGAGCGGGCCCCCGGAGCGCGATGTCTGGCTTGGGCCTGCAAGGAGCGCATGTGCATACCCTTCGAACGATCGTAGTTCTCTCGCTCGCCCTGCTTACTCCAGGTGCACTGGTTCGCGCCGTTGAAGCACAACAGGAGATGGGCATCGGGCTTACCGCTCCCCCGCCACACGCGAAGCAGATTCACCTGAAACATGTCCTTGTGATCGGCCAGACGAAAGGGTTTGAGCACGACTCAGTCTCCGCCGCCATGGCTGCCATCTACACCATGGGAAAGGAGAGCGGGCTGTGGGATACGGAGATGCGAACCGATACCGAGCTGCTGACCAAGAAGGATCTCCAGCGGAACGCCAAGACGCTGAACTACTTCGACGCGCTCGTCTTTACGAGCACCACTGGAGAGCTCGACATGGACGCCAGCCAGAAGGCGGACATGATGTCCTTCATCAAGGAGGACGGCAAGGGCTTCGTCGGGATTCACGCGGCGCTCGACACCAACTACACCTGGCCGGAGTACGGCGAGATGATCGGCGGCTACTTCGACCAGCATCCGTGGAGCACCTTCAATGCCCCGATCATCAACGAGGATCCTGACTTTCCTGCCGTGCGCCATCTCCCGAAGAAGTTCGTGAAGTACGACGAGATCTATCAGCCCAAGGACTGGTCGCGCAGCAAAGTAAACGTTCTGCTCAGCCTCGATGCGAGCAAGCTGAACTACGCCAATAACCCGCGCATTCACCGGCAGGACCACGACTTCCCGGTCGCCTGGACGAACATGTACGGCAAGGGCCGCGTCTTCTACTCAACCCTCGGCCATACGGAGGAGTCATGGGACGATCCGGACATTCGCAAGATGTACTTCGAGGCGATCAAGTGGTCGCTCGGCATGACCGAAGGCAGCACAATGTCGCATGCGAAACCGGCCGTCCAATGACACCCGGAAGACGAGCTGACATCGAGGGACTGCAAAGCCTATGAAGAAGATCGGCATGGGATTGATCGGACCCGGATTTGTGGCCGCGCACCATATCGACGCCGTTCGCCGGCTGGGCGATGTGGAGGTCGTCGCGATCGCTGGCTCCTCGCAGGCGTCCTCCGACCGCAAGGCGCGGGAGTACAAGGTCGACAGGGCGTACGGCGACTATCACGAGCTGCTTGCCGACCCGGCGATCCAGGTCATCCACAATACGACGCCCAACTACCTGCATCTTCCGGTCACGCTGGCTGCAATCGCGGCTGGCAAGCACGTCATCTCGGATAAACCGCTTGCACTGAATCCGCAGGAGGGCCGCATCCTGCGCGATGCTGCGGCGGCAGCGGGAATCGCGCACGTCGTCACCTTCAACTATCGCGGCAATCCGCTGGTCCAGCAGGCTCGCGGGATGATCGAGAGCGGAGAGACCGGCGGCGTGACCTTTGTCCACGGCCATTATCTGCAGGACTGGATGACCGATCCGAACGTCTACTCCTGGCGTTCTGACCCGGCAAAGGGCGGCGCCAGTTCGGCTCTCGGCGACATCGGCTCGCACTGGTGCGATCTCGCGGAGCATGTCTCCGGGCTGCGCATCGCGTCGGTTCTGGCTGATCTGACCACCGTCGTGCCGGTCCGCTACTCCTCCGGCGCCTCGGCCGAGGCATTCACCGCGAAGGATGCGGGCGATCGCGTCGCGACCGGGGTGACGGCGGAGGATCTGGCCAGTGTTCTCCTGCGCTTCGAAGGCGGGGCTAAGGGCTGCTTCTCCGTTGGACAGGTCCTTCCCGGCCATAAGAATGACCTGCAGCTTGAGCTGAACGGCCGGCAGACCTCTCTGAAGTGGAAGCAGGAGGAGCAGAACGAGCTCTGGATCGGCCACGCCGCTCAGCCGAACGGCATCATGGCCAAGGACCCATCACTGGTCTCCCCCGGAGTGACGCGCTACACCCATCTGCCCGGTGGGCACCAGGAGTCATGGGCCGACGCCTTCTGCAACGTCATTCGTGACGCTTACGAGTGGATCGCCGAGGGCGCGTCTCCTTCGACAAAACCCGCCATGCTGCCGACCTTCGAGGATGGCTATCGGTCGACCTGCGTCGTCGATGCCATGCTGCAAAGCCACGCGGCGGGCGGAGTCTGGATGCCGGTGAAGTATGCCCCATGGAATGCTTAGCTGCTGAGCAACGAGAAAGGTTTGCATGAGACTCGGAGTCTTCACCCCACTGCTCGCACAGCTTCCGCTCGACCAGCTCCTAAAAAAGCTGACAGCGCTGCAGATCGATACCGTCGAGCTCGGAACGGGAAACTATGTCGGCGACGCTCACTGCAAGCTCTCCATGCTGGAGGATGCGTCGG
>CAZZZQ010000169.1:0-7339 GCA_964658405.1 uncultured Sphingomonas sp. | reverse complement strand
TGAAGGGGCAATACAAGACGGCTTGGCTGGCGGAGTATCGGCCGTACTGGCTCGAGAATGTGACGGTGCGCTACGACCTGCAGATCCAGCTCTGGCAGCGTCGCGCCGATGACTTCGAGGTACTGCGGAGCACCTGGCAGGACACAAAGCAGCTCCCAACCGCCGCCGAAGCCGGCATCCCTTCTCCCTCTAACCCATAAACACGCGAAGCGTCCAAAACCCCACGAAGTGGCGCCCGCCCGGCGTAAGGGCGCCCTTAGTCCTTAACAGCTATCCCCTGAACCTCAAACCGCGCCCCAAAGAGCAGCGTTCCCGATCCGAGGAACGCACGCGGCGGCAGCTGTCCTGAAAAGTAGCCGCGATACACCACGTTGAACCGGTCCCAAAGCGTGACGTCGCTGGCGAAGACCTGCACCGAGACGAGGTCGTCCATCCGCATTCCCGCCATGGCCAGCACCCGTTCGACCTCGCGCATGACGTTGTGCGCCTCCTCTTCGACAGAGTCCGGGACGCGATCTTCCCCGGTGACCAGGCCGATCCGGCCCGAGAGGTAGAGCGTCCGGCCATCGATCAGGACAGCGTCCGCAAAGGGGCGCGACGGATCACTCGAGAAGTACTCACGGCTCATCAAACCTCCACCAGCACGTCACTCGGACGGCTCGCCTTGTAGATTGTTGCGATTGCAGCAAGTCTACAACGCAAATGGAAAAGGCCCCGGTCAGGGGGCCTTCGCAGTGCCTGGGAGAGAAGCTTAGTTGCCGACCTGGTGAATCACGCCATGCCGTCCGTGACGATGGCGGCTATACGACGCGCGGCTCATCCGAACATGCCGGCGCGAGTCCCCGAAGGACCATGTCCGCACCGGGCCAACGTCTACGTGGACAAACTGCGACTTCGGGTAGTAGCCGACGCCGCCCGCATCGAGCGCCAGCGCCGTGTCGCGAAGCTTCGCAGTCGTCACGCCGGGGACGCGAATGTCGATGGCCTTCCCTTGAATATGCTGGCTGTGCTCTGCGACGCCGGTATCAGCCGACCGCGTCCGCAGGAAGTTATTGCTCCATGGCGTGCGGTAGCCGCAGACGATATCGATGACGCCATTCGGGCGATTGAGCTTGGTCATCAGGGTGTTCAGCAGGTCGAACTCGCGCATGTCGTAGTGGGCGACGTCGTCCGTACGGTGATCGCGCAGGAAATGGTTCAACTGGTCGATCGCGGTCGGGATATAGAGATTGCCGACCCGGTAGACGACGTCGATGCTCTCACCCGTGTGCAAGTGATGCAGATGCAGGTGATAGACATGAGCCGAGCTCATCATGGATGAGTTCAGCAACTCTGCCTCACTCGCACGCGCCGTTGTGCCGACGCCCATCGTAAGTGCAACCGCCGCCACCGCTGCGATGATCCGACCCTTTGAAAAGAACCCCATCCACGCTCCTGAACCCTTTGAAGATAGCCCACCCGGAATGTCCACTGTCGAATGCGAGACGCCATCCGCCATTCCGTTGTTACAGTCTATCCCTGAAGGTTGTACGCGCTCGGGAACTTTGTAAGCTTTTTGTAATTCCAGTGACCATTACGGCACCCCTGCACCGCGGCTGGTGCAGGAAAGTTCCCTTCACGCGGCCGGCCCCTTGTGTCACCCTTATACCTATGACGCTCGACCCTATCCAGATCCGCGTGCTTGGCGCGCTGATTGAAAAAGAGATCACGACGCCCGAGGCCTATCCGCTCTCGCTTAACGCACTGATCAATGCCTGCAACCAGCGCTCCAGCCGCGACCCCGTGCTTGATCTGGATGAGGAGCAGGTTCGGCAGGCGCTCCACGCCCTTGAGGATCATGGCCTGGCGACCTCCGTCCGTGACAGCCGCGTTCCCAAGTTCGAGCACCGCGCCCGCACCGTCCTGAACCTCCGCCGCGACGAAACCGCGATCCTCTGCCTGCTGCTGCTGCGGGGCCCGCAGACCCCGGGCGAGCTGCGCAGCCGCGCCGATCGGCTGTTTACCTTCGACGACCTCGCCTCCGTGCAGTCCACACTCGAGCGCCTGGCCCGCCGCGAGTCCGCCACCACCGAGGCCTCCGACAACCTGACCGGCCCGCTGACCCTCCTGCTCCCCCGCCAGCCCGGCTCCCGCGAGGCACGCTTCGCCCACCTGCTGGGCGGCCCACCTGCGGCCGAACAGGTCTCGGCAGTTGCGCGAACACACACCTCGCACGATCGCGTCGCAGAGCTGGAGGCCGAACTGGCGGAGCTTCGTGTGAAGCTTTCTGCACTCGAGGCGCGTGTCCTCGAACTCGAATCGAAAAACTGAGCGCGGAGATGCGTCGGCATCCAACAGAATGGCTGCCCAAGTTATCGTAGTGAGAGACAGTCCGATTGCCATGCCACCGACCCGTCCCTCCAACCCCGATGCTCTGCCGCCGCAAGTGAGCTCGAGTGCCGATCTCGAGAGCGCCGGGCTGGCCGAGTTGATCCACAGTCTCCCCGACGCCGTTCTCTGCATGGATCGCGAGTGGCGCATCACCTTCGCCAATAAAGAGGCGATGCGTGTCAGCCAGATTACGCCGGAGAATCTCAATCGGGAGACCCATTGGGAGCTCTATCCCGACACCCTTGGAACGCCCGTCGAGCCTCTCTACCGTGGGGTCATGGAGACCCGTGTCCCCGATCGGCTGGAGTATCACTACGAGCGCTTCGACCTGTGGTTCGATATCCAGGTCATCCCGATTCAGGATGGAATCGCTCTCTGCTACCGCGACATCACCGATCTCAGGCGGGCGCAGGCCCTCCGCGATACCGCGGCTCAGCAGTTGCAGCAGGTCTTCGACGCATCCATCGACTCCATCGTCTGTCTCGACAAGGACTGGCGATTCACACACGTCAACCGAATCGCGCAGGTGCTGCTGCAGGACGATCACCTCGTCGGACTGGACCTGTGGGAGCGCTTCCCGGGCAATCACGACGAACCCTTCGCCTCAAGCTATCGCACCACCATGCGGGACCGGATCCCCACCGACTTCGAAGCCTTTTACGCCGGGCCGCTGAACCTCTGGCTTCGCATCAGCGCTCGCCCCTTCGAAGACGGCATCATCATCTTCTTCAGCGATATCACCGACCGCAAGGTTGCCGAGGCAGCCCGCGATGCCTCCGTTCGCGAGCTGCAGCAGGTCTTCGAGGCCACCACCGACGGCATCGTCAGCCTCGCCAGCGACTGGACCATCACCTTCCTGAACGACCAGGCAGCCGCAGTCCTTGGCAGGAAGGACCTGTTGGGCAGAAATCTCTGGGAGGAGTTTCCGCTCGCGGTGGGCGACAGTGAGTTCTATCTCCGCTATCACGAGACCATGGAGCACCGGACGCCGGGCCAGTTCGAAGCCTTCTATCCAGCTCCGCTCAACGTCTGGTTCGCAATCCAGTGCCGCCCCTCCGATGACGGCATCGTCGTCTTCTTCCGCGATATCACCGCCGAGCGCGAAGCCCGTGAGAGCCTTCTGCGTGAGGAGGAGACCCTCACATTCGTCCAGCAGACGGCACGCGTCGCCACCTGGGAGATGGATCTGGCCACCGGCGCGATGACCTACAGCAAGGGATCGTTCCCGGTCTACGGCCGCCCCTTCTCAGAGCTCAACACCATGGCGGAGCTGGAGTCTTTTGTCGATCGGGATGACCTGAAGCGTATCCGGTCAGAGCGGCCAACGACCATTCCCCGAAATAAAACGCAGTTTATGGAATACCGGGTGACCGGCGCCGATGGTGCAATCCTCTGGATCGAGACGCTCAGCGTTCCCGTATTCGCGAACGAAGGCCAACCCGGCGACACCGAAGATGAGCCCATCCGGTTTCGCGGGATGAGCACCGACATTACTGCGCGCAAGGAAAATGAGGAGAAGCTCCGTACAAGTGAGGCGCGGTATCGCGTGCTCGCCGACCTGAACCCGCAGGCCATCTGGATGGGCGCGCCCAACGGTGCGGTCATCTACTCGAACCAGGGCTTCTTCGACTACTCCGGCCTGACCATGGACGACCTGGCCGGCGGCGGCTGGCTCGAGGTCTTCGATCCCGCAGACCAGCCCTACGTCGTCAATGCCTGGACGCACTCGATCAATACCGGCGAAAACTACGAGATCGAAGCCCGCATCATCCGTCACAGCGACGGAGCCTCCCGCTGGTGGGCGCTCCGCGGCCTTCCCGTGCGCGATAAGACGGGCGGGATCCAGCAGTGGCTCGGGGTCGCCTACGATATCCACGACATCAAGACGTCAGCCGAGGAGCTGCGTCAGAAGCAGATCGAGACGGAGCGTCAGCGGGCCGAGCTCGAGACCGTCTACCGGACCGCCCCCATCGGCCTTGCACTCTTCGACCCGGTTGAGTTCCGCTACCTTCGCCTCAACGATCGGCAGGCGGAGATCGTCGGTCATCCGCCGGAAGAGGTCATCGGCCGCGTCCTCACAGACGTCGCTCCCATTCCGGGCCTGATCGAGATGTTCCAGCAGGTCGCCGCCGGCAATCCCATCCAGGACAGCATGATTGAGGGCGAACTGCCCTCGCGCCCCGGCGAGCATCGCTACTGGAACGTGAACTACTACCCCGTCTATGCGCCGGACGGTAGCGTGCAGGCCATCACCGCCGCCTCACTCGAGATCACGCACCAGAAGAAGTCCGAGGCCGCGTTGATCCAAAGCGAGAAGCTGGCGGCTGTCGGCCGACTCGCAAGCTCGATCTCGCACGAGATCAATAACCCGCTCGAAGCCATTACCAACCTGCTCTTCCTGGTTGCGATGGACGAGCAGCTGAGCGAGGCCACAAAGCTCTACGTCCACATGGCCCAGAGCGAACTGACGCGCGTCTCGCAGATTGTGACCCAGACCCTGCGCTTCCACCGGCAGGCGGTCAAGCCCACTGTCGTCACTCCCGGTGAGCTTGTCGGAGCCGTCCTGAATCTCTACCAGGGCCGGCTCGCAAACTCCGGCATCAAGGTCGAATCGAAGTACGTCAGCACAACGCGCATTCAATGCTTCGAGAATGACATTCGCCAGGTGCTCAACAATCTCATCGCGAACGCGATCGACGCCATGCGCGGCGGCGGCCGTCTGATGGTGCGCTCTCACGACACAACCCGCTACGAGGTTGACCCAGCCACCGGCAAGACAGTCGCTCGCCGCGGCATTCGTATCACGATCGCCGATACCGGACACGGCATGCCTGCCCACGTCCAGAAACGGATCTTCGAGCCGTTCTACACGACGAAGGATTTGAACGGCACGGGCCTCGGCCTCTGGATCTCGTCCGGCATCGTCGCGCATCATAAGGGCAGCCTGACCGTACGCAGCACGCAGCACCCGACCCTGCACGGTACGATCTTCAGCCTCTTCCTTCCGATCAGCGTCGAATAGGTCTCTTCGCGAGTGGTATCCGGGCAGCAAAAAAGACGAGCTGCATACTGCAGGCTCGTCTTTTGCGGGGAGCGTGATGCTCCGTGAAATTTGTAACTAAAACGTGTGCATTTATGCCTGGGCTGCAGCGACAAAACCGTCGCAACCGCTGATCGGAGTCACCTTCAGGTGAAGCGCTGCATGCTTCGGGTGACCGCACTCATCGAGCATCGACTCTTCAGCCTTCTTGCTCGCCATGATCGAGACCAACACACCGTTCTTACCCTGGTGCTCACCGAAGTGTCCACAGAGTCCGCACTGTCCATCGTGAATTGCCTGCATCGCAAGATCCCCCTTGTCCTAAGTCAGACTCCGCGAATGGTGCAGCGGTTGTCTCTAAGCAAAAGGTACAACGATGCTAAAACCCCTGTAAATGGCGACCATTCGAGTCGTACATGCTCTTCCGAAGGGAGCACTTGAGCTCTTTTGATCACTCCAACCAATGCGCTGATCCACTACATCTCGGCCCACTGCCGCAGCAGGTTGTGATAAACCCCGGTCAAAACGACGGCCGGTTCCTTCGCCTCACCGACCCCCGCGAGCTTCTGAATCGAGGTATCGAGATCGAACAAGATGGTGCGCTGCGAGTCCTCCCGCACCATGCTCTGAATCCAGAAGAACGAGCTCACTCGAGCGCCGCGCGTCACCGGTTCAACGCGGTGAAGACTGGTCGCTGGATACAAAACCATGTGCCCCGCAGGAAGCTTCACACTGTGTGTTCCGTACGGATCTTCAACTACCAGCTCTCCACCGTCATACTCCTCCGGTGCGGTCAAAAAGAGCGTTGCCGAGAGATCAGTACGAATCCGCTGGCCGGTCGTCGCCACCTGCCGCACTGCCGTATCGACGTGCGTGCCGAAGGTCTGGCCGCCGCTGTAGCTGTTGAACATCGGCGGAAAGACCCGCAGCGGGAGCGCCGCCGACATGAAGCGCGGCGACCGCGCAAGCCCGCCAAGCACCATCTCGCCGAGCGCCACACTGACTTCGCTCCCCTCGGGGATCTGCATATTGCGCTTCACCTCCTGCGCCTGGTAGCCCGCGGTCACACGGCCATCCACCCAGCTCGCGGCGGCCAGCATCGCTCGAGCCTTCGCAACCTGCTCCACCGTCAGTACATCTGCAATCGTCAATAACATCGCTTGCTCCTGAACTTCGTCTCTGCCACAAAGGTAAGCCCCACATCCCCGAATGGGAGACATGGGGCGGTGTACAAGGCACCGGTTTAGAACTTGTAGTTCAGACCGAACAGCGCATTCCGGCCCGCTCCCGGAACCAGGTGGCTCGGATGCGGCTGGTCGATGAACGACCGGTTCAGGATGTTGTTCAGGTTCGCCTGCAGCTCAAACTTCTCGCCGATCGGGCGTCGCACTACGCCGTTGAAGGCCCAGTAACCGGGAACCTGCTTCAGCGCCGTCGCCGTCACGACAGCATTCGCCGGGGTCGTTCCGGTCCACGCCGTAGCCACGTACGGAATGGTCGAGCTCGCCGTTCGAGCAGCCACATAGTTGCCGCCCAATCCGCCCTGGAACCGCAGCCCAAGCGCATGCGTCACCCAGAGGTTGAAGGTCTGGCGGGGAACGTTCGCCAGCGGAGCGCCAATCGCATTCGGGAAGTACTGTGACGCGATCACCTTGCTGTCGAGGTACGCATACCCGGCGAGCAGGTCGAAGTCCTGGCCAAGCCGCCCGGTCACTGCAATCTGCGCACCCTTCACCAGCTGATTGCCAGCCAGCACCGTCAGCAGGGCGTTCGCCGGTGAGGTCTCACGAGCGTTGTCCTTCACGGTGTGAAAGAGCGCGCCGGCCACCGAAAGATGCTGGTGCAGGAAGTCCCACTTCGAACCCACCTCGTACGTCTCATTCTCCTCGGGCGGCAGAACCGTCGTCGAGGCCGAGAGCGCAAGCGACT
>CAZZZQ010000168.1:0-7357 GCA_964658405.1 uncultured Sphingomonas sp. | reverse complement strand
CGTGGAACCATCAGGCTACCGCAATTAAGCGACTCTTCAGCATCCTCCATCAAGAAGTCGCGTCTTACTAGCTATATGGCGTATCTGCTGCCGGTAAGCTTTTCTCTACGGTCACTCCTCCGATCGCCCTGCGTATCGCTCGCCGGTGCCCTCCTGTCGCTCAGTCTCTCTTCTACCCTGACTGCGCAGAGCCTTCCGCCTCTGCCCCCGGACGCGGCCCAGCATACCGACCCGATCAACCTGCAGAATGACGTCCGCGAGGCGCATGCGCTCTTCTACAACCTCGACTACGACCGCGCGTTGACCGCCTTCGAGACCATCCAGCGCGCCCATCCGCAGAGCGCCATGGCACTGGACTATGTGTTGACAGTGCTCGTCTTCCGCGAGCTCTACCACCAGGACCTGCTCGACACGACCTACTACGCGCACGACTCCTTCCTGACCTCGAAGCGGACCGTCTCCATCCCGGATGAGACCCGCAAGCGCATCGAGTCCACAACGGATGCAGCCGTCGACCTCTGCGATAAGCAGCTCCACGCCAACCCGAACGACCGGAACGCGCTCTTCGCCCGCGGCTATGCCCACGGCATCCACGCCGCCTTCATCACCCTCGCCGATCACAGCTACGTCGCCGCGGCCCGCCAGGGACTTGCGGCACGGAATGACAGCGAACAGGTCCTGAAGCTGGATCCGAACTACCAGGACGCCAAGATGGCAGTCGGCATCCAGCAGTTCGCCGTAGCCAGCCTGCCGCGCCTGCTGCGGATGATGATCGGCGTCACCGGTGTCACCGGCAGCAAGGAGAAGGGTCTCGAGATGCTGAAGGAGTCCGCCGCCGGCGGCATTGTGACCCGCGTCGAGTCACGCACCACGCTGTCACTCTTCCTGCGCCACGACGGCCGATACCCCGAGGCGCTCGCCGTACAGCATGGGCTGGCGGAGGAGTTTCCGCACGACTACCTCTTCCGGCTCGAAGAGGCGAACCTGACCAAGGACCAGGGCAACGGCCCTGCCGCGATCGCCGCCTATCGCGCCGTCCTTGCTGACTCCCGCCGGCCCGGCTACTTCGTCGATCCGCGACTGCAGATGGCCTGGTTCGGCCTGGCCGACACCGAACGCGGTCAGCGCGACATCCCCAACGCCGCCAAGCACTACCTTGAGGCCTCCGACCAGCCGAACTGCAGCGACTGGCTGCGCAAGCGGGCGCAACTCAACGCCGGCGAGATGCTCGACCTCCTGCATGATCGGAACGGGGCGATGCGCGAGTATCAGCTCGCCCTCGCCGGCGGTGGCGACCAGACGCAGGCCGATGCCGCACGGAAGTATCTGAAGACGCCGTACACCGGTTCGTAGGCGGTGGAACCTTCCGGCAGGATTGGTCGTATGTAAGGATGAAGTTCCTGGAGTCTTGCTATGTATTGTTCGTCATGTGGAAAGCAGCTTGAAACCGGGGCGCGGTTCTGCCCCTTCTGCGGTGCCTCTCGGGATGCTTCGGCCGGGGCTCAGCCTCCGTTCGGGGGACTCTTCGAAGGGACCGGTAAACTGGTCCGGCCGCGTAATTCACGTATGATTGCTGGAGTCTGCGCCGGATTTTCAGAGCACTATGGATGGGATCTCAACGTCGTACGGATCGTATCCGTCGCGGTGACCCTCTTCACCGGCGTGACGCTCTTCGCGTATCTCATCGCGTGGATCATCATCCCCGAAGCGCCCTACGCTCTGCCTGCTGCGACCGTGCCTTCTCCACCGCCACCCGTTTCATCGCAATAGAAAGCCCCTCGATCGACCATGACGCATCGCCCCTTCGTGTACCGGAAGCGCCTCCTTCACTGCGACGGCATTGACCTGAACCTTCTTGCTGCCGCCCAAGGAACACCGCTCTACGTCTACTCGGCGGATCAGATCGTCCACCGTTTCTCGCTCTTCGCGGAGGCCTTCGCCGATCGGCCGCACACGGTCTGCTACTCGGTGAAGGCGAACTCCTCGCTCGCGATCCTGAAGCTGCTGGCCGGGCAGGGCGCTGGTTTCGATATCGTCTCGGGCGGAGAGCTCGAGCGCGTTCGCAGGGCCAGCAAGGCAGCCCTGAAGCGGGTCGTCTTTTCCGGCGTCGGCAAACAGGTCTGGGAGATCGACGCCGCGCTCAAGGCCGGGATCCTCATCTTCAACGTCGAGAGCGAGGCCGAGCTGCTCCTGCTCGCCGAACGCGCCGAGATCTTCGGGAAGCCCGCGCGTTTCGCCCTGCGGGTCAACCCCGACGTCTTCGCCGACACGCACCCCTACATCTCGACCGGGCTCAGCGAGCACAAGTTTGGCATCGACATCAGCCTGGCACGCGCGATCTACCGGAAGGCAGCACGGAACAAGTGGCTCGACCCGGCAGGCGTCAGCGTCCATATCGGCTCGCAGATCCGCTCGGTGGAGCCCTTCCGGGCGGCGCTCGATCGCGTCCTCGCGCTCATCGGCGACCTGAAGAAAGACGGCCTCGACATCCGCTACGTCGACGCAGGCGGTGGCCTGGGAATCGAGTACGGCCCCGGCCCGTTCGACCCCGAGGTCCAGGTCAACGGCTACGCTGCCGCTCTCGAAGCGGTCTCGCAGACCGCCGGGCTGCATCTTCTGCTGGAGCCGGGCCGCTTCATCGTCGCCCAGGCCGGCGCCCTCCTCACACAGGTCCTCTACGTGAAGAAGAACGGCGCGAAGACCTTTGTCATCACCGATGCCGGCATGAACGACCTGATCCGGCCGTCGCTCTACCAGGCGCACCACGAGATTCTCCCGGTCAGGCAGCCGCGCTCCGGCCAGCCAGACACCGTCGTCGACGTAGTCGGCCCCGTCTGCGAGTCCGGCGACTTCTTCGCCCGGGATCGCGCGATGGCTGCGGTCAAGCCGGGCGACCTCGTCCTTGTGCTCGACGCCGGGGCCTACGGAATGAGCCTCACCTCGAACTACAACACCCGGACCCGCCCGGCGGAGATGCTCGTCGAGGGCGACTCCGCACGCCTGATCCGGCGGCGGGAGAGCTTCAAAGATCTCTTCGCGCCAGAGATTCTTTAGCAAGCACTTTATTTGCTGCGGATTGAGCCCGCCGCCCGACCCGTCGCGGCGGAGAACGGCATTACCCTACCATGCTAAAATCGCAAGGTTGAAGAGCCGCGAAGACCGACGGCGCGCACAGATCACTGCAGAGGGAACACCATGTCCGGCCATTCAAAATGGGCAACAATCAAGCATAAAAAGGGCGCAACCGACGCCAAGCGTGGCAAGATCTTTACCCGCCTCATCAAGGAAATCACGATTGCTGCAAAGGGCGGCGGTGGCGATCCGGACGGCAATCCCCGTCTGCGCACGGCCATCGCGGCAGCCAAGGCTGAGAACATGCCGGCCGACAACATCAAGCGCGCCATCCAGCGCGGAACGGGCGAGCTCGAAGGAGTCAACTACGACGAGATCACCTACGAGGGCTACGGTCCCGGCGGCGTCGCCGTCATCGTCGATGTGCTGACAGATAACAAGAACCGCGCCGTCAGCGAGATTCGCCATGCCTTCTCGAAGAACGGCGGAAACCTGGGCGAGTCGAACTCAGTCTCCTGGATGTTCTCGAAGAAGGGCGTCATCGTCGTCGACAAGAAGGCCGCCTCCGAAGAAAAGCTGACCGAGATCGTGCTCGATGCTGGAGCCGAGGATCTCTCGGACGAGGGCGATTCGTGGGAGGTGCTCTGCGCCCCGGCGGACTACGAGGCCGTCACCAACGCGCTGAAGGCAGCAAAGATCACGCCGGAGCACGGCGAGGTCACGATGATCTCTTCGACCTACACCAAGCTCGAGGGCGCACCCGCCAGCCAGATGATGCGTCTGCTCGAGGTGCTGGAAGACCTCGACGATGCGCAGAACGTGTACTCCAACTTCGATATGGACGAGGCCGCCATGGCCTCTGCTGGACACTGATCAGGACGGTGGTTTCGGAAGAAGCCGCCGTCCTCCGGCGGCTTTTCTGTGCCGGTGACCCAGCCCGGGAGTATCTTCCCCACACCTTTTATCGGAGCCGCCTCGTGACGAAACGTAGCCTGCAGATCCTCCGCCCATGCCTCGCGGCAGCGGCCCTCCTCTTCGCGGTCGCCGCCGCACCAGCTCAGCGTGACGCGCCCGCCCCGGTCATCAATCGGCCCGACATCACCAACCCCTTCCGCTCCGATGCGCCGACCGCACGGCAGCCGCTGGAGTTTGGCGCGATCGTGCAGGGCGGCAACGGAGTCACGGACAATCGCGACGGCTTCCACTTCCTCATGGCCGGCGTTCACGCAGGCAAGGTCCTCACCGGCAACTTCGGCCCGGGCATGCTGCGTGGCAACTTTGAGTACGCAGTCGAGGCCTTCCCCTTCTGGCAGTCCTACACGCCGAAGTTTCAGCGCGCCAACTGCGTCGCCGGCCCCTCGGCAGGCCTGATCTCCTGCACGCCCCTCTACACGGTCGGCGGAACCTTTACCGGCGCATCGGTCACACCGATCATCCTGCGCTGGAACTTCGTCGGAACGAAGAAGATGTCGTTCTGGGCCCAGGGTGCCGGTGGCATCCTCTGGACAAACCACAAGTATCCCGCCTTCGGATCCTCGACGTTGACCCTCGCGAACGACGGCCCGAACACCGACGCCAGCGTCTGGAACTTCACGCCGCAGGGCGGAGTCGGCCTCCACTACTTCGTCAAGCCGCGTCGCTCGATCGACTTCGGCGCGAATGCCGTCCACATCTCCAGCGCCTCGCTCGGGGACAAGAACCCTGGCGTCAATGCCAGTGTTCAGGTCACGCTCGGCTATTCATGGTGGAAGTAGTCCAGCCTTCACGCAGCTCCTGTACGCTCTGGCACCTATGAACTCCGACTCCATCATCGAATGCGTTCCCAACTTCTCCGAAGGAACGGACTCCGGCATCGTCACGCAGATCGTGGCGGCGATGCAGGTCGACGACGTCCACCTGCTGGACTGGTCGCTCGATGGCGCGCATAATCGGTCGGTCGTGACCCTCGCCGGCCCGCCGGAGGCGGTGGTCGAGGCAGCGGTGCGGGCGGTCGGGATGGCGGCGAAGCTGATCGATCTCACCCAGCAGAACGGCGTCCACCCCCGGATCGGTGCAGCAGACGTGGTCCCCTTTGTCCCGGTCAGCGGCGTGTCGCTGGCCGAGTGCGCCATGCTCGCCCGGCAGGCCGGCGTGCAGATCTGGCGGCGGTACGGCGTTCCGGTCTACTTCTACGGCGCAGCGGCGGCCCGGCCTGATCGTGTGCTGCTTGAGGATGTGCGGCGAGGCCAGTTCGAGGGCCTCCGCGAAGCCGCGCAGAAGGATGCGGCGCGCCGCCCCGATATCGGCGGCCCCGAGCTCCACGCAACCGCTGGCGCAAGCGCCGTCGGGGCACGCAGCTTCCTGATCGCCTACAACGTCTACCTCGACCAGCCGGACATCGCTGCCGCCAGGGCAATCGCCCGGGATATTCGTGCAGCAAACGGCGGGCTCCACGGCGTCAAGGCGATCGGCGTCATCTGCGAAGGCCGTGCGCAGGTGTCGATGAACATTACGGACTACCGCACGACGCCGATGCCCCTCGTCCACCAGAAGCTCCGCGACCTCGCCCACAAACACGGCGTCGCGACCTCGGACGGCGAGCTGATCGGCCTGATCCCTCGCGACGCCTACGACCCCGGCGCAGCGTGGATCGCAGAGATCCCGGGCTTCGACGCGCAGGCCAAGGTGCTCGAAGAGAAGCTGCACCAGCCGATGGCATGGCCGTCGCTCTAGGTAGCCTGCACGATCCTCCCTTTGCCACTCCCTTCGGACTCTGCGTTTCAGCCTTCACTCTCGTCACGCACTTTGATCAGCAAAGTGCATTATCCTGTTCCTGTGGGTTCACGTTTGAAGATTAGAGATATCGCCGTATCGCTCCTGGCCATCCTTCTGCTCTGCGGATCGTCCTGGGCCTCCGCGTGCGATCTCTCCTGTCAGCTTCGCCAGTCACAGCCAGTCTGCGCCGCCACGCCGGAGCACAGCACGATGGCGATGGAGTGTGGACACTGTCCTCCCGCTGCACGGAATACCCAGTCAGCCGTTATCTCCGCCTCCTGCGGAGCGATGAACTGCGGTCACCCGGTGCTGGTCGCTGCCGGTGCAGGCGTCGAAGATCACTCCCCCGTAGCGGCTTCTCCGGCGATCCTGAAGATGCCCGGCCAGGCCTCGCCTGTGCTCCTGGTGGAGCGTCTCACCGCAAAGCGCCCGCCCGGAGTCCGATCGACCGTTCCCCCACCAGTCGTCTCGCTTCGCCTCTAGTCCAAAACCTTCCCTGTGCGTCGACGGCAGGCATGAGCCCTCTGGCTCCGCCTGCCCAGAACTGACCCAGACCGCCGGAGCTCTCCGGCTGGAAGTGGACCCTCATGCAGCGCTTCACCTTGATCTTGCTCTCCCTCCTTGCCCTCCCGAGCTTCGCCCAGCAGCCCGCAGCCATGCCAGACATGCCCGGCATGACTCAGCAGCCCCCGGCCCCGACCCCCCAAAAGCCCAACGATATGAGTGGGATGGATATGTCCGGCCAGGCCGCTCCCATGAAAATGGACGACGGCATGAAGGAACTGATGCAGCAGATGCAGCCCCGGACCTTCCTCGAGGAGATCCAGCATCACGGCTCCTCCGGGACCAGCGCGGAGCCCAACTCCACTCCGGTCCCGATGCTGATGACGATGCGTGGACCGTGGATGCTCATGTTCCACTCGAACGTCTTCATCGCGGACGAGCAGCAGACCAGCCCGCGCGGCGGCGACAAGTTCTTCTCGACCAACTGGTTTATGCCCATGGCGACCCGGAAGCTCGGCCCCGGCCAGCTAACGGTCCGGGCAATGTTCAGCCTGGAGCCGGCGACCATCACCGGCCGCCAGTATCCGCTGCTCTTCCAGCAGGGGGAGACGGCCTTCGGCAAGCCGATCGCCGACGGCCAGCACCCGCACGACTTCTTCATGGAGCTGGCGGTCCTCTACGACCTGAAGCTCACCCCCAAGACGATCCTGTCGTTCTACGTCGCTCCGATCGGCGATCCCTCCATCGGCCCGACCGCGTATCCGCACCGCGCCTCCGCGATGGAGAACCCCGTCGGCACACTCGGCCACCACCAGGAGGACTCCACCCACATCGCCAGCGACGTGGTCACGATGGGACTTACGCATGGCATCGTTCGCGTCGAAGCCAGCGGCTTCCACGGTCGCGAGCCGGATGAGTTCCGCTGGAACATCGACCAGGGCACAATCGACTCGTGGTCCACGCGGCTCACCGTCCAACCCGGCCACAACTGGAGCGGGCAGTACTCTTACGCTCGAATCAAGAGCCC
>CAZZZQ010000167.1:1794-7481 GCA_964658405.1 uncultured Sphingomonas sp. | reverse complement strand
AGGTCGATCGCGTCGACCCTCAGCCGCCTGAGCGATCCTTCCGCCGCTGCCCGGATATGATCCGGTCGGCTGTTCAGGGTGGACCAGCGGTCAGTGTCGTTCGGACCGGGAGCCCAGCCGAACTTCGTGGCGATCGTCACCCGGCCCTTGAACGGCGCCAGGGCCTCGCCGAGCAGGTCCTCGTTCGTCAGGGGGCCATAGACCTCGGCCGTATCGAAGAAGGTGACGCCTCGATCGACGGCGGCATGGAGCAGCGCCGTCATCTCTCCTCTGTCCTTGGCCGGTCCGTATGACCAGCTCATGCCCATGCAGCCGAGGCCGAGGGCTGACACCTCCAGGCCACTGTTGCCCAGCTTTCGCGTCTGCATTGGACGTGTTCCCGCTGCTGTGGTGGGTCCCGTATCGTCACCCCGCGCCCCGGCTCAGCGTCGGGCGGGGTATTCGGGCCGAGAGTCCGGCTGGCGCCGATCGTCGACCGACCGCCGCCGACGAGGCTGCGTTCGCTCGCCGGCGGCGGTGTCACGCCAGGTGGTAGCCAGGCTTTTTGTAGAGGCTCTCAGGCTTGTCGAGGATGTCCGGCCTGTAGACCTTCTCGGCCCATTCGCCAGGCTCGAAGTCCTCGATGCTGACCGAGACGGCATCCTCGCCGACCTTCGCCGTCGACATGACGGACTTGGTGATCTCGGACGCGATTAGGTCCTTCTGTTGCCGCGAGCGTCCCACGGCGATCTTCACGACGACGTGCGGCATTTCAGGCACCGTACTGCGTGTCGGAGACGTGCTCCATCCAGTCGACGGGCGAGCCGTTGAGCTTTTCCTGAATGGCGATATGGCTCATCGCGGTCGTGGCGGATGCGCCGTGCCAGTGCTTCTCGCCCGGCTCGAACCAGACGACGTCACCCGGCCGGATCTCCTCGATCGGACCACCCTCGCGCTGGACCCGTCCGAACCCGGCGGTGACGACGAGGGTCTGCCCGAGTGGGTGCGTGTGCCATGCCGTTCGGGCACCGGGTTCGAAGGTGACGAGAGCCATTCCAACACGCGCCGGCTCGGGCGGATTGTTCAACGGGTCGATGCGAACGGTTCCGGTGAACCAGTCGTCAGGTCCCTTCCCGGACGGCTGAGAGCCACTGCGCTTGATGTCCATCGCCATCTCCTTTGCGACGCGTCGCTGCCTGATGCCGAGGAGGATAGCGCTTTCGACCAAGCGCGATTAGAAGCTGAATTGCGGATGACGTCATTAGAAGCCCTAATCAATGAGCGACGCGAACCTCAACGATCTTGCGGCTTTCCTGGCCGTGGCGAGGGAGCGCAGCTTCACGCGCGCGGCCGCTAAGCTCGGCGTGTCGCAGTCGGCGCTGAGCCAGACCCTCCGCAACCTCGAAGGGCGCCTCGGCCTCCGCCTGTTGACGCGCACCACCCGCAGCGTCGCGACGACCGAAGCGGGAGAGCGCTTACTGCAATCGATCGGTCCCCGGATCGACGGGATCGACGCGGACCTGGCCGCCCTGGGTGAACTGAGGGACCGACCAGCCGGCCTCGTCCGCATCACGGCGGATGAGAACGCGGCGCGCACGATCCTGTGGCCCGCCATGGAAAGGCTGCTTCCCGACTATCCGGAGGTCAGGGTCGAGGTGGTCATCGATTACGGCCTCGCTGACATCGTCGCGGACCGGTACGACGCCGGAGTGCGCCTGGGAGGCATCATCGCCAAGGACATGATTGCGGTCCAGATCGGACCCGAGATGCGCATGGCGACGGTCGGGTCCCCGTCCTACCTCGCGTCCAGGGCTGCGCCCGCGACGCCCCAAGACCTGACCGACCACGCCTGCATCAACCTGCGCCTTCCGACCTACGGCGGGCTTTATGCGTGGGAGTTCGAAGACGGCAAACGCGACCTGAAAGTGCGGGTGGACGGGCAACTCGTCTTCAACAGCGTCCCGATGATCCTGGACGCCGTGCGATCCGGATTCGGGCTGGCTCACGTGACCGAGGACCAGGTCGAGGCTGACATCGAAGCCGGGCGACTGATCCGCGTGCTCGCCGACTGGTGCCGACCCTTCTCAGGCTACCATCTTTACTACCCGAGCCGGCGCCAACCCTCGTCCGCCTTCAGTCTGGTGGTCGATGCGCTCCGGTTCAGAGTAACGCTGTCGTGATCCGCGGGCATCCACGGCGGCCACGGTTCCGGCGGCGTCGCGCTTCGCCTCCTGAGTGAGCGGGGCTCGCCCCATCCTCGAATCTCTGTAGATGTCCTCTTCCGAGGCATGACTTCTCGATAGCAGTGGTCCGCTCTTTCAAGGGTTCCAGGTGCCGGCCGTCGATGAGGGCTCGACCGGACGCACGGCCGGCGTCTGAAACCCTTCACGACAGCGGTCCGGCTGCTTTTGGGCGAGGGAGCAAAAGAGCGGATGTGGGGCATCGCTCGACAACCTTGTCATTCGACGTCGGGCTTCTCCGGCCCACCAGTGCGTTGTGGGTATATCCTTACCAGACTAGGACTGGCGGCCGAGCCCAGCATAGGCCGGAGCAGTTCGCTTTAGGCTTGCTCATGAGCGACTGCTTGAGCACCCTTCCCTTGCCCTCTCGGTATGGACCATCGATGGGGAACACCTCCGTCGCTTTCGTGGCTGACCTCGATACTCTATCAGGGTTCGATGGATTTAGCCGGCTTCGACCTCAACCTGCTGAAGGCCTTCGACGCCCTCTACGCCGAGCGCCACGTCACCAATGCGGGGCGGCGGATCGGCCTGAGCCAATCGGCGATGAGCGGGGCGCTCATCCGTTTACGCGAGCTGTTTAGGGACGAATTGTTCGTCCGGTCGGCCATCGGCATGCAGCCGACACCGCGCGCCGACGATCTCGCCGGCCCTGTGTCGGCGGCGCTTAGGCTCCTGAGGGACGTCCTGCAGGCGGACGCGTTCGATCCCGCATCGGCCGACCACACGGTCACGATCGCGATGTCCGATTACGCCGCCTTCGTTCTATTGCCGCCGCTGCTGGCGCGGCTCGCCGTCGAGGCCCCCCGCCTCAGCGTGCAGGTGCGCGGCATCTTCGGCCGAGCCGAAGCCCTCGATCTGCTTGACGGCGGCGGGGCCAATCTCGCGGTCGGCTTCCCCGTCGAGGCTTCGGCTCGAATCCTAGTCCACCCGCTGCTCCATGAGGGCTTCGCCTGCATCGCGCGACGTGGCCATCCAGCCTTTGAGGACGGCGCTGGCGTGGAGGCCTTCGCCGCCGCCCCGCATCTTCTGGTGTCGCCCGAAGGCGACCGCATGGGCCTCGTCGACCGTGAACTTGCCGCGCTCGGCCTCGAACGCCGCATCGTCCTCAGCCTGCCGCAGTTCCTGGTCGCACCGTTCGTGGTCGCCGACACTGACCTGGTCGCGACGCTCGCCACGCGTGTCGCTCGGCGGTTTGCAGCGGCCTGCCTCGGCATCGCCGTGCACGAGCCGCCGATCGCTCTGCCGACTTGGCCACTTGCGATGATGTGGCACCGACGGGCGAACGACAACGCGGCCACCGCTTGGCTGCGCAGGATTGTCACCGAGGTCACCACCTCGATCTAACGCCATTGGCGCGGGCGATGGCGCCACATCAGGACTCGCGATTTCCCTCTGAAGCACCGTTCCGCTTTTCTCAGTCTCACCGAGGTTGAAATGGATGACGGACATGCGGGTCCTGGTGACGGGCGCGACGGGGTTAATCGGCGGCGCTGTGGCCCGTCGCTTGAAGGCGGCTGGGCATGAGGTCGTAGGTCTGGCCCGTTCGGAAGCGAGCGCGGGCAAGCTGACCGGCGAAGGTTTCACAGTGATGCATGGAGATCTTGCCGATCCGGCGAGCGTCGCTTCGGCAGTCCGCTTCGCCGACGCCGTCGTCCATGCCGCCTCACCAAACGATCAGAACACAGCCGCCTATGACGAGGCGGCGACGCGCGCCATCATCGAAGCGCTACGTGGCACAGGCAAGCGGTTCGCCTATACGAGCGGCTGCCTCGTCTACGGATCAACCGGCGATGAGCCCGCGACGGAGGACAACCCGCTGAACCCGATCGACCTGGTGCGCTGGCGCCAGAAGCTTGAGGGCGAGATCCTGGAGGCGGCGGCGGAAGGCGTTCACTCGATCGTGATCCGTCCTGCGTGGGTGTACGGCAACTGGGGCGGCACCGCGATGATGATGTACGGCTCTGCAAAGGAACACGGTGCAGCGCGCTACGTCGGCGAAGGGCAGAACCGCTGGACGGCGGTCCATGCCGACGATCTTGCGGACCTCTATCTCCTCGCGCTTGAGCGCGCGCCCGCAGCTTCGATCTTCAATGGCGCCCATGGCGAGGCGGTCCCGCTCATCGAGATCGCGCGTGCAGCGAGTGAGGGCGCCGGGGCTGGGGGTCGAGTGGCGGAATGGCCGCTGGACGAGGCACGGCAGGCGCTCTGGGGTTTCGCGGACGCGATCGCGTGCGATCAGGTGATCTCGGGCGAGTTCGCCCATGGCGAGCTCGGGTGGAGCCCATCACGGCACTCGATCATCGACGAACTGCGCTCCTATCGCGTGGCGCGTTGAAGGAGTGCTGAAATGCTACAAGGTTTTGTTCTTTGGCTTCTTGTCGTTGCATTCTTCGGTGCAGGGTTGTTCAACGCGATCGGCACAGCCGGTACGCAGGATGATTTCGCCCGTTGGGGTTATCCGCGTTGGTGGTGTCGAGTGGCCGGCGGCCTGGAAATTCTGACTGCAGCGCTGATCGCCCTGTCTGCCAGTCGCAGTGTAGGTGTGGCCCTTGGTGCCATCATCATCGCCGCTGCCATCGCCACGGTCCTGCGTTGTCGGGAGTTCTCGCATACGGCACCGCTCGGCGTGTTCGCTGCTCTGCTTGTGCTGACTGTGATGACATCCTGAACAAAAACCGAAATTCATGCGGTGCGCTTAGGTTATACCTAGTACCAAACCGGTCAGAAGCGAGTTCGAGGTGTAAGGTGGCTTTGTTTGTCTGAACAGCCCGCTTCTGAGTGGCAGACATATCAGAGGGAAAGACGCGGGCCCGCGCACTCACGACCCTTCACAGACTTTTTCACCGCAGATTTGGTCGAACGCCACAAGTCCGCGCTTCACAGAACTGCGGCCTTCAATTCGCTCAAACCACCTCCTCATATTCGGGAGTGTCGGCCACGGAAGATCCGACTCCACCGATTTCGTAATAGTAAAGGCGGCGATGTCGGCTACGGTGAAGGCTGCGCCGGCGATGAACTCATGCTGGCCGACGTACCTCTCCGCTATCTGAAGCGTGGCTAGCATTCGATTCATCAGGATTGTCTGCGCCTCCTGGGCATCTATGCCGCGGAGAGAGAACGCTGCATGGTTGACGGCAATGACGTCGGTCACAAAGAAGAAAAAGCGTTCAAGGACGATCGCCCGATCACGATGATTGGCAGGCAGCAATCGACCCGCTGCCTTTCCTGCCGCGTACAGAATGATCGCGTTCGATTGCGTAAGGACGAAAGGCTTTTGATTTTCGGCCTTTTCAACGAGGACAGGAACCTTTCCCAGAGGGTTCAAGGCGAGATGTTCAACGCCCTGGTGCGCGAATCTTGGAAGGTCCACGAGCTTAGGCGTGTAGGACAGCCCTGCCTCTTCGAGCGCGATCGCGGCTCTGATGCAATTACCGGTCGGTGCGCCGTAAAGCTCAAGGGTGGTGT
>CAZZZQ010000167.1:0-1784 GCA_964658405.1 uncultured Sphingomonas sp. | reverse complement strand
GTTCACGCCTATTCCTTCAATCTATCAGCTACCCTATACGGGTTGCGTCTGGAGGGGCCGTTCTTTAGCTGCGGCAGGCTGGATTGATCAATTTTTCAACAGCCACCGTGCACAAGGGGCGCCGCTGTCAGGGCGTGACGCTGCGGGCAGCCTGTCCGATCACATCGACCACGACGTCCGGGAAAGTCATGGGGATGGCGTGCGAAGATCTCAGCTCGATGACCTGGGAACGGGCACGATCGGCCTCGAATGCAAACTCCGCTTGGGGAATGACAGGATCCAGAAGGGGCCTGATCTGCCAGCTCGGCTTGCTCGTCCAGGCAGCCGATGTCAGTTTCTCGTTGAGGGCCGCCAGGGAAATGGGTCGCTGGGTGACGATCATCAGGGCTAGTTTGTCCTCAGGCACGTCGGCGGCGAGGAGATAACCGTATGTCTCGGCTTTGACGACCAGATTGGTGCCGCTGGTTCCATCGGGCAAGGTGTATGGGATCAGATCGACCGACGTGGCGAAGTCTCCGCCGGGAAACCGTTCGAGACAGTCGTTTGTCGATTCCCCCGCCGCAGGCATGGGCGAGCCCGCGTAGATGAGCCCCTTGACCTTGGGGTCGTCCCCGGCTTGGCTGATGATGGCTCCGCCATAGGCGTGGGAAACGAGGAGCACGGGTCCCTCGATCGTGTCCAGCAGGCTTCGCAGGTAGGCAGCGTCATGCGCCACGCCCCGCAAGGGGTTGGAGAAGACCTTGATCGAGTAGCCTTCGCGCTGGAGCCCCTGGATCACGCCATGAGTCCAAAGCGACGAATCTTCGACCGCCCCATGCACGAGCACGATCGTGGGTTTCGCTGGGTCGATATCCACTGGATGTCCTTCCGAGAGGTGTCGCGCTTGAGGATGGGCGGCTGGCGTCTCCGTCGCGCCATTCCGCCCAAGATCGTCTGAGATCCGGCAATCAAGAGCCGACGTGTGGCATTACTTGTGTGCGACCACGTGCAGACGACTGATCTTGGCCTCGATGAACAATTCATCCGCCTTCTCGACGAACTCCTGCCCTGCTTCGCCATTCAGATGGGCTTCTCGGGCGGCTTCGTCGCCGAAGGTGTCGAACACCCGATACCTCCCCGGTTCGCCTTCGATCTTCGCGGCATGCCACGTCAGGGTTCCGGGCTCGCCTTTCACCAGCGACGCTTCTTTCGCGAGAAATGCCTCGACTTCTGCTTCCTTGCCAGGCTTGGCCTTCATCTCGACGAGCAATGCGAACTTGGCCATCACTTCATTCCTCTTGTTGACGTGCACACGCGGTCGCGTGCGCACCAAGTTGGCGTTACGTCGCCAGCTCAGTTCCGTGACGTGAATATCCATTCACGCTCTTGAGAGAGTCTGCTTGTCGACTGCATCGGTACCCCGTGCCGCGCCGTATCGGCGCGACACGGGGCAGTCGTGGTACGCAGACGGGAATTCACTGCCTATCCTTTCCTCGGGCGCTTCAATGCGCCGAAGGTGGAGTTGAGCCACATCGAAGAGGGGTCAGGCGGCGCGGTGACGCGCCAGCTGTTCCAGGGCCGGGAACATCGCCGAAGGCTCGGGGCGCCGCGTGTAGTCGCCATTCACTTCGGCATAGACGATCGTTCCGTCCTGCGCGATGGCGTAGCGGGCGCTCATCGGCAGGGTCCAGCTGTCCTCGCCGTTGAACTGCGGCAGGTCGGCGCCGAGCGATTTGTGGGCTACGCGCAGATACTCCGGCAGCGTCCAGCGCAGGTTGAATTGCGCGGCGACGTCGCCGCCATGG
>CAZZZQ010000166.1:0-7504 GCA_964658405.1 uncultured Sphingomonas sp. | reverse complement strand
AGCGGATATTATGCCCCGTACACATTGCCATTAGAAAGAGCTTTTCAGAGGCAGTTCACAAGCTCGCATCGGGAGACGAGCGTGAGGTCGAAGTCCACTCTGCACCGATTGAGACCAGCGGCAAGCTCCTCCTGTTCGCCATCGTGCATGATGTGAGCCAGCGTAAAAAGGCCGAAACGAGAGCGAAGCGGCTTAACAATTTTTATGCAGCGTTGAGCCAGTGCAATCAGGCGATCGTCCACTCAGTGGACATACAGGAGTTCTTTCAAAAGATCTGCCGATGCGTCGTCGACTACGGCCTGGTGAGGAGCGCCTGGATTGGCCTGGTCGACGAACAAAGCAAGCTGATCAACCCAGCTGCCCGGGGTGGCGGTGGTGAGGCTGAGTTCTCCGGGTCCGTCCGCTTGACAAGCGATCCGGACGATCCGCACAGCAGGACGCTTTCAGGGGAGGCTGTCCGTAGCAATGAGCCTCAGTGGTGCCAGGATTTTCTAGCTGATCCTGCACGAGACTTCTTCCACGAGTGGGCCAGAAGTGTCGGTTGTAAAGCCCTGGCAAGCCTCCCCCTCTGCAAGCTCGGCGTTCCAATCGGATGTCTTACGATCTCGGCTGACGAGATCAACGCGTTTGACGAAGAGGTCCGTGCCCTGCTGGTGGAGATGGCGACCAACATAAGCTTTTTTCTGGATAACTCTGCGCGTGAGGCAGATCGAAGACACACGGAGGAAGCTCTCTACCGAAGCGAACGGCGTTACCGCCTCATCTTTCAGACCAGCCTGGATATCATCGCCATCAGCAGATTGAGCGACGGCAAATACGTCGACGTCAATCAGGCAGGGGTCAATATCGTGGGCTTCGACCGCGATGAAGCCGCGGGGCAAACGTCGCTTGATCTCAATATCTGGGTAAACCCCGAAGCTCGCGTCGACATGATCGACAGACTGCGACGCGACCTCGAGTGCCGGAACATGGAGGTCCAGCTTCGAAAAAAAGATGGAACCCTCTTCTGGGGACTGATCTCCGCTTCGATCGTCGATCTCGAAGGGGAACGCTGCGTACTTTCCATCATCCGGGATATCTCCAGTCTGAAGAAGGCGACAGAGGAGATCAGCAACCTCGGGTCGTACGATCCGCTTACCCATCTGGCAAACCGTCGTCTCCTGACCGGCAGGCTGGAAGACGCCATCGCCGGTCTCGCGAACAGTAAACGGAAGGCGGCGTTACTGTTCGTCGATCTTGATAAATTCAAGGTGCATAACGACAGGAGTGGTCATCTGCTGGGCGACTCCATGCTGATGGAGGTGGCTTCACGTCTGACCGCCCATGTAACTGAGGTCGATACAGTATCGCGCTGGGGAGGGGACGAGTTTATCGTCCTGCTCGCAGAGTTGGACGATGATATCGAGAAGGCGACGCATCAGGCGGCCCAGATCTCCGAAAAGATCCTGACTGCCATCGCCCTGCCCTACTTCCTCCCCGACCGGGAGTACAGCAGTACAGCGAGCATTGGCATTACGATTTTTGGGCAGCAGGAGGAGAGCATCGTCGAGATACAGAGGCAAGCTGATATTGCGATGTATCAGGCAAAACTTGAAGGCGGCAATGCCGTGCGCTTCTTCTCTCCTGATCTGCAAAAAGCAATTGATGCTCGCGCAGGGCTGGAAGAGGATCTTCAACGAGCTCTGCCCAAAGGGCAACTTCAGCTCTACTACCAGGCGCAGATCGCTGATGGCAACCTCGTCGGCGCGGAGGCACTGATCCGCTGGGCTCATCCGGAGCGTGGGTTTATGGAACCGAATCACTTCATCCCGCTAGCTGAGGAGACAGGACTGATTATCCCAATAGGACAATGGGTGCTTGAGACCGGTTGTCGTCAGATCGCCGCATGGGGTCTCGAGGAGGATACGGATCACATCGTTCTCGCCGTCAATGTCAGCGCTGCACAGTTTCGCCAGCCTGATTTCGTTGAATGCGCCATCACGACGCTGAAGCGTACCGGCGCGAACCCGGAACGGCTGAAACTTGAGCTGACCGAAAGTATGCTGGTCGAAGACATCGAGGGTCTGATCAACAAGATGTCGACGTTACGAGCTCTGGGAGTAAAGTTTTCGCTGGACGATTTTGGCACCGGCTACTCGTCGCTGTCTTACCTGAAACGTCTTCCCCTGGATCAACTTAAGATCGATCGCTCCTTCGTGCGAGGTGTGCTCACGGATCCAAATGACGCGGCCATCTGCAAGGTGGTGATCACACTGAGCCAGGCCATGGGACTCTCTGTGATCGCGGAGGGCGTTGAGAGTGAGGAGCAAAGCGACTGGCTCGCCCGAGAGGGCTGTGATCTGTACCAAGGATTCTTTTTCGGCCCTCCCTTGCCGCTGGAGGAGTTTCAATTGCGGTTCAACGGGGTGAACTCGTAAACCGCCTGGACACGCCGAACCCGAGATCCTGAAGTCTGCCTCGGCTCCCGGGAGCCGATCTGCCTCAAGCAGGGTCCACCACTGCTACTCCGCTGTGCTCCGATAAGCTACCAGTTCGATATGAGAGTTCTGGCCGCCGAAGCTGTTCGAGCGAAGCAGCACCTCGAAGTAGGGGATCGTCCCATCCGCTCTCGTTATCTTCTTTAGAAAAGGGAGAAGGTAAGAGTTATCGAAGACGAAGTCTGCAGCGGTCTGGGTCCCGGCCATCGTCTGCCCTTCGAGGATCAACACGCGGCCGGATCCTTGAAGATTCTTCCGGTAGGAGACGATCCCGTAGATCGTTGGCGTCGAGTCCTGCGGGGTGGAGTCATAGTGCTCCGCCTCTCCCGGAAGCGGGTGACGGTTCACCATGCGCGCCTTGTCGTGAAGCAGATCGTCCTCGAAGTAGAAGTTCATCGATGGCTCGAAGAGCTGAACCCACGGATTGGACTCTGCGCTTCCAAGTAGAATCGCATTTCCCTGCTTCAGGTCCTCGATCGGAAGATCGCGAGCGTAGCGAACAGAGAGGCGATCCTGTCGCTCCTCAAAGAGGCGCGTGATTCGATCAAGCACCGCAAGGTCCATCTCCGGTGTATACCGTCGCGTTCCAAACTTGCGAACGACCTCATCCGGCACTGTAGGGGACGAAGTGTCCTTCAGATAGTCGCCGCTCAGGTACGAGTCCAGGCTTACAGGCCGGCCGGTCAGATGCTGAAACATCACGAGACCGCTATCGGAGCTGACCACCACGGTCTTCATACTGTGACCTGCTACAAATTGTCTCCATAATGGGTTGCGGCTGGCTGTGTCTGCGCCTGACCGAAGCGCGAAAGGTATTGGATACATCAATAAAGCGAGCAGCAAAACGATCACCGCTCCCGCAACGAAGAGCGCGATTCCAAGCCGCCGGATAGCGGCGATGGACGGTTTTTTAGTCGCCTCATGCTGGACCGAATCTGTAGCCGGCACGACTTCGATCGATCCACTCGGCCCTGCCTTGGGCATAGCCTCGTCCGGACTCGCCGTCAGCTCATCCATTGGACCGGATTCTGGTGCTCCCGTCGGCGACGTTCGCAGCTCAAAGCATGGGATATAGCTTCCGCGCGGGATGGTCAGGATGAGGCGCTCGCTGATCCCCTCCTGCTCGAAGTATTCCTTCAGGCGATGTCTCAGGCGCGTGGCATGCGACCGGACGATGCTGTCGGCGCCGGGGTCGTAGTCGTGCGTCCTCCCGAAGACTGCAGAGCCGATGCCCTGCTCATGAATCTCGTCGAACCGATCCTTCTCCGCCAGGGTGTAGACGTACTTCAGAAACTCCGAGAGCCGGTTCGACTTTGCGAAGGGGGCGGACGCTACGATGCGCTTGACCAGGGCTCGTCGTTCGCCAACCTCGTCTTGCGGATAGATTCGGCCCGGACGTGCGGGGCTCTCAAGCAGCATCCATGACCTCTTCTGATGACCGTATTACACGGAACGTAAATGACGAGAGTGTGAATCCGCACCATTTCGTGGTTGGGACGTAACCTTGACCGTTCCAGATAACCCCCGTGTCTTCTGCAGCCTGCACACGTTTAGCAGTGAAATCGCAGTGAAACAGGCCTCGGAAAAGCGATCCATGCAGGACGATCGATCCATAACAACTCACCCTGACCTGAGAGAGTTTCGTTCCGAAGAGAACACTCTTTTCTTGCACCGCGCGACAAGAAGTTCCCTGCACCTTAAAGTTCGAGAGGCTCGATCCGAGATATGCACACCGTGAAACGCATCTTCGCAAAGCACATCCCCGCAGCAACCCTGACTTTTGGTCTCCTGCTGACCTCCCTGACCAGCCACACAGGGTTCGCTCAGCTTGACCATGGAAGCTTCGTCGGCGTCATCACCGATGCCACCGGTGCAGGCGTCTCGCTTGCGACCATCGAGGTCACGAACATCGAGACAGGCATCGCCGTCACAGCCAAGAGCGACGCCACCGGTCACTACCAGGTCGAGGCACTGCAGCCCGGACGCTACCATGTGGACGCGACCGCCCCCGGCTTTTCGCACGCAGTCGCGGATAACATCTCTGTGCAGGTCGGCGGACGGCAGCGGCTCGATCTCAGCGTCAAGGTCGGCACAACTGAGACCACGGTCGAGGTCAGCGACGTCGCGCTCCAGGTCGAGACCGAGAGCAGCCAGCGCTCGCAGGGCGTCACCAACTATCAGACCGCAGCCCTGCCCCTGGTCACGCGCAACTATGCCGATCTGCTCGGCCTCGTCACCGGCGTCCGGGCCACCACCGACGCCGCACCCCGCGCTAACACCTCGAGCCTCGTGCGCTCCGGCTCCTTCAGCGTCAACGGGCAGCGTTCCATGATGAACAACTTCCTGCTCGATGGCGTCGACAACAACGCCTACAGCGCGAGCAACCAGGGCTTCGACAACCAGATCATCACGCCTCCACCAGACTCGGTGGCGCAGTTCAGCGTCGTGACCAACAATATGAACGCTGAGTACGGCCGCGGCCCGGGTGCAACGGTCAACGTCGTGACGCGTGGCGGAACCAACGGCTTCCACGCCACCGCCTATGAGTTCATTCGCAATACGAAGCTGAATGCCATCGGCTACTTTGCCCCCACCGGCGGGACGAAGCCCCAGTTCAACCGCAACCAGTTCGGAGCAAACTTTGGTGGACCGCTGCTGAGGGATCGGCTCTTCTACTTCGTCGACTACGAGGGCTTTCGCCAGGTGGTCGCGCCGGTCGCCTTCGCCAGCCTTCCGACGGCCAGGGAGCGCCAGGGAATTCTCGCCGTCGACGTGCAGGACCCCTATAGCGGCACGATCTACACTCGCGGGAGATCCATTCTGACCTCGCCCAATATCTCGCCCATCGCGGCACAGGTCGTGGGCTACCTCAACTCAATGGTCCCCATCGACCCGACCATTACCGCCACCAGCAACGACTATCGCGGCACCTCTCGCTTCACCGACAACTCCGACAAGGGCGCGCTGCGCCTCGACTGGCAGGCAAGCAGGAAGGATTCCCTCTTCCTTCGCGTGAGTGATCGCAAGGAGAACGCGGTCAACTTCCCGGTCCTTCCGCTTCCCCTCGACGGCGGCTCGAACGGCGTGCAGCGCATCCTGGATCAGCAGGCCGTCCTTGGATGGACGCATACGATCTCCAGCAATCAGCTGCTCGATGTGCGCCTTGCCCTCTCGCGCACCAAGGCAGGCAAGTCCTCGCTCTCCATCGGCAACACGGACTTCAACATCCCCGGCCGCCCGACGAACCCCATCGTCTTCGGCGGTCTGCCGACGATCTCCATCTCCGGCGGCTTCTCTACGCTGGGGCGTCAGTCCACGAATCCCCAGTGGCAGAACCCGGCCCTGCTCGACCCGAAGATCAACTACTCCTATATCCATGGCCGTCACTCGCTGAAGTTCGGATACGAGTTTGAGCGGCTCTGGATGGCGGTCCAGAACACCGACCCCCTCGGCGGCAGCTTCGGCTTCGCTGGCGGTTTCAGCAAATGCGTCCGATCTGTGACCGGTTGCACCAGCGTCTCCGCCGCCCAGGATACCTATTGGGCCGACTTCCTCTTCGGCGCCTCCAGCCAGTATGCGCTCTCCAGCTTTTTCATCGCCTACCTCCGCCAGAACTCGCACAACGTCTATGCGCAGGACGACTGGAAGGTCAATCCCAAGCTCACCCTCAACCTCGGTCTTCGTTGGGAGTATGGCTCGCCGTACTACGATCGCGATAACCGTGTTACCAACTTCGACCCCGCCTCTGCAACGCTGCTCCACGCGAAAAACAGTGGCAGCGTCTACGACCGCACCCTCATGAATCCTGACCTGAACGACTTCGCTCCGCGCATCGGATTTGCGCTTGCCGTCGATCCAAACACGTCCATTCGCGGCGGATACGGCGTCGGCTATGCGCACTACGCCCGCTCCGGTCCCGGCATGCTGCTCGCCATCAATGCACCGCAGGCCATCAGTGTCTCGGTGACTCAGACGCCGGGCACCGCCGGGTACCGCCGCCTGCAGGAGGGCTTCCCCACGGGTCTGACCAACACCTTCGATCCCTTGAAGACCACAATCATCTCCATGTCGCCGAACACCCGCGACGGCTACGTCCACAGCTACTATCTATCTGTTCAGCGACAGTTGATGAAGAACACGCTCATCGACGTCGCCTACGTCGGCAATCATGGCCTGAAGCTCCAGACCATCGGCAACCTGAACCAGAAGGATCCCAACAAGGCCTTCGCCCGTCCGATCCCGACGTGGAGCGAGATCACAAATCCGCAGAATGAGGGCTACTCCAACTACAACTCGCTGCAGGTCCGTTACGAGCAGCGCTTCGTCGCCGGCCTGACCCTGCTGAACTCCTTTACCTACGGCAAGAGCATGGACAACGACAGCGCCTCGCAGGACAGCAACGGACCCTCGCCGCAGGACGCCAACAATCCCGCTGCGGAGTACGCTCAGTCCGACTACAACCAGCCCGTCTTCGATTCGCTGAGCCTCGTCTACGAGCTGCCCTTCGGCTACGGAAAGACCTTCCTGGGCCAAAGTGGACGCATCGTGAACCAGTTCATCGGCGGATGGCAGTTGAGCGCCATCAACCAGTTCGGTGCCGGCACTCCCTTCAACGTCACCTACAGCCCACCGTCCGCGAACCAGGTCTCGCCCGGCCTGACCGCCGTCAATCGCGGCGCCAACCAGTACCGCCCTAATCGCGTCGCCGGCCAGCCGCTGGTCAAGCGTACCTTGAGCGGAAGCACCATCCAGTGGGTCAACTTTGCTGCGATTGCAATTCCCAACACAACGACCAACGCGAACCCCTTCGGGAACTTCGGCCGCAACCCCGGCATCGGTCCCTCCTACTACAACACGGATATGGCACTCAACAAGACCTTCGGAGCCCGCGGCGACGGCCTCAAGGTCCAGTTCCGTACCGAAGCCTACAACCTTCTCAACCACACGAACTTCGTCTCGCCGACCAGCAGCGCCATGAGCGGACCGATCGGCGGCACACCCACCTCGGGTGGTTCAATCTCCACCAC
>CAZZZQ010000165.1:0-7557 GCA_964658405.1 uncultured Sphingomonas sp. | reverse complement strand
CGAAGATTGCGGGATCGATGCTCGTGATGTCGATCGTCGGCGGAGCGGTGCTGACCCCTGTGATGGGACTGATCTCGGAGAAGACGGGCAGCATTGCGATGGCTTATCTTGTGCCCCTCGTTGGGTATATCTTCGTGGTGCTGTATGCGTTTTTCGGATCGAAGCCCGCCAAGCAAGAGTAGCGTTAGACGTACGGACAGAAGATGAGTCTAGAGTCTGACTCCAAGACGAGCCTTGGAAAAGCACAAAGACAAACGCCAACATCCTTGGTAAGAGGGCTGAAGCACAATCGACTGTCCGCACCATATTCGTGGACATCCCGACGACGGATCAAAAAACTGACGCTATGAAACCGTCGGGTGCGCGCTACGAGTCCCCAAGTGTGTTTTGTCCCGTTTGGGAACCTGCTTCGACGAAGGCGAAGCCTCTTGGCTGTAGGGCGCAGTGTCCTATGCTCTCGGAAGGATGAATTAGGTGTACACGATCGATCAAAATCGATCTCAGCCCCAAAAACTTGCAAAAGTGTCATCGCGGAGCGCAGCGAATATGCCGCTTTAAGGCCACCTTTTCGGTTCGAGTACCCTCTCATGCATTGAGGTGTTTGAACATGGAAAGTAGCTTCAGCACAGTTAAGGCAGTTGTTGAGGTCCTGAACGACGGCGCGAAGGGTTTTACTGATCTCGGAGAAAAGATCAAAGACTCTTCTATCAAGTCATTCTTTCTAAAGGAAGCAACTATTCGTGCGGACTACGCGAAAGAGCTTGAGGCGGAGCTGGCTCTCATCGGCGGCGATACCAACGACATTGGCAGCACAGTCGTTGGCAGTCTCCACCGCACCTGGGCTGATGTAAAGGCAAGCCTCGGCGGCGGCGATCACACGCTGCTCGAGACGGCAGAACAGGGTGAAGACGCGGCCAAGAAAGCATATAAGGAAGCTTTGGAAAGTAAGCTTCCCTCTGACGCAATCCAAGTAATTCTTTTCAGACAGCAGTCGCACATCCAAGCTTCTCACGACAAGGTCAAAGCATTTCGAGATAGCACTGCATCCTAACGACGCTATGCCTCCCTGGAGGGGCCACGGATTCGGCCATGGCCCTTCAAGTGTGGAATCCACTTAGATATAAGCACGAGTAAAGTGGTAAACGTTTGCGTCTAAGCTCGACCAAATGGCTGTCCGGATAAAAGTTCCTGAATGGTAAATAGTCAGGCACATTTCATTGTCCTGCATCCAAGTTCATTAAACCATCTCGCTCTAAGCTTCTCGAGCCGCTACAACTAGTAGGGCCGGCTTGATCAGTTTCATTGGCTTCTTCGCCGCCAACGGCTGTTTTGGCTCAGACTGCTCTAACGGAAGGCTTCCCGTTCACCGTGCCCTTCAGTAATGGATCTTAAGCGCCCGTCCGCACTAGTTTTGGCAGCGACACGCTGTGACTTAGAGTCCTTTGTAAGACTCTTCTTTGTCTCGGGAATAACGATTGTCTTGCGTGTGGCGACCTTAGCGTCCTTTTATAACTTAGCCCATCGTCTCTGCTGGGCTGTGGCGATCCGAGCGCGAGCCTCATCTGACAGGGCTCGTACAGCTTTCGTCACATCAATCGAGGCGGCCTTCTTTCTTGCAGGAAGACCCCGTTTTACGGGTGGTGCCTTCTAAATGCAGGAGTCTTGGTCATTTTGGGGCCATATGCTTCAAGCCTGCCAGAATCGCACGTGCTTCCCATGGAGGTTGATCCAGAATGGGTTTATCTTCTGCAGGTAAGTATCTCCCTATTAGGGGTTGCATTGTAAACCTGCAGCTCTTCACTCTTGCTGACACTACTCGCCGGACAAAAAGTACGCTGTAAGTTCTGCCCACTGACGTTGTGTTCGTACCTGATAGAACTCTGCTCCGTCAGTGCCTAAAAGCGTCGACGGCCCGAAAGCAGGTCGTCATATAATCAGCAGCGATCCTTATTGCGGCATCACAGTGAGGAATCTCGACACCTAGTAACAATTTCTGAAGGATCGGGGAATCGCTATGCATACTGACGACAATATCCTCTATGTTGGGTCCGAACTGGACAAGCGTGTTCATCCCGCATAACTCGAACGTGGTCGTCCGTGCGGCTGCTCCGTCTCGTTCGACCATCGCTCCCGACGAAAACAAAACAGTGGTCTGCACCGAGCTCCAGCCCAACGAAATTGTTGAATAGGACAAGCATCGACTCAAATGCTGGTGCCCTTTCATGGATCTCACTGGAAGAGACCGGACCTAGGCGGCCACGTATGACGTGGGTAGGGTGCTTGACTTTCGCCGGAGCTCGCTGAAGCCTGGTGCTTAAAAGCGATGAAGCAGTTAATAAATCAAGAATCCTCTCGATCAGAACATGCGTTTCTGAAGTTGAAGCAGACCGGCGATCCTGCTCCGCTTCTGTGCTTCAGCAGCCCGCTGCGCCCGCATTTTGTCGCGATGCTGTTCGAGCAAAGGACGGAGCTCTCGGGGAGGTGCTTCCAGGAGCGGCAGCGCAAGCTCAAAGAAGAAACGGATTAAGTCGGTCTGATTCAATTCCCAGCCTTCCCGGACCCGGGTAACTCGCGCATAGTCAGCGTAGGGAATTTTGACCGTCATGGCCTGATGCGGCTGCTTACGGTATCGTTTGCTTACCGTTCGATCGACGACTTCACGAATGAATTCAAGGTGCGCTTCGTTCGGCGTTGACGAGAGTTGGAAGTTGGCTTCCCTGCTCACAGAACCATCGCTCGATACAGTTGTTTCGATACGCGTCGTTTCTACTTGTTTCATCAGGAGCACCCGCCTGAGAAGAAGTTTAATCCCTTTCTGTAGGCGAAACAAGAGCGAATTAGGCGGAACACACCACTGTCACAAAGGCCGTAAGCGAGCTGGACCTTGCTCGGAATGGCGATCCTTCTTTTTGAAAGCTAGGAGTTCGGCATACCTATTTGGCGCTGCAATTTTTCCCACAAAACGAGGCGGTCGTTCCGACTGCGGGACGCAATTAAGCTCCTATAAGCCAGCCAAGAATAACGATTGAGGGCTAGCGGCAGCTGTTTCAGCACCCGAAGTGCTCCGAGGTCAACTGGCTTGAGGAACGCTGGCCCTACTCCCTGCCACTGCGTATGTACATACGCAGTGGCAGGGAGTAGGGGACGAGAAGCGGCGCAAGCAAGAGGTCGGCATGTAATCAATATCGATCCGGAGCTTAGAGCCAAAGATCTGCTCAACAACCGCATGGCCTATGTTGCGGTCTCGCGTGGAACGCGTGATGCATAACCCTTACAAGTTCGACCAATTTGACTGCTGGGAAATTTGAACTTGCGAAACAGCGGCCTCGTAAAATAGACGCTGGACTTATGCCCATTGAGCGGTCGCTGCAAAAGGGACAACTTACTCGAACCCATATCGCAGCGACGCCAGCCAAGGGTCATGCGCGCGGTGCATATAAAAGCTACCCTTGGACCCCAATTTCTGATCGTCCTGGCCAACGCCAACTCCATCTGTTATCACCTTGCAACCACCTGTAGCGGCTGTGAAGTGCCATGCGTGATAATGCTTCGCGTGATCGGGCAAGATGGTTTCAGGAAGCCAGCTGACGCGCTCTCCCGACACCCATTCGGTAATCTTTGCTGTGATAGGAGTATTGAAAACGGTAAGCAGGACTGTGCGCCCCTCACCCGGTGCCCGTTGTTGTACTTTCATATGGACATCTTTCACAAGAATGAACCATCGCGGCCATCTCGTAACGTCAGCCAATGGAGCGAAGACGTGTTCACACGGAGCTGGGATGAAGAGTTCGTTGTGGCTAAATTGTGCAGCTGTAGCTGGGTTGAAGCCTTGAGGCCAATGAATAGAAGGATCGCGATGTGCTAAATCGTGCGCTGCGATCGTACTTGCCTGATTCGGCGCCGTGCTCCTGTTCGCAACACGATTCGCTCGGTTTGCTCCTGACTGTCCATGCCTTTGAGAAGATTCTGTTTGTCACTAAGGCAACGCATATTTTCAAGAGTGCCGGCTGATTCTCTCAAGTTGATGCAAATGTTACACTTAGACGAGATTGCAACATGCGATGGATGGCCTTGTTTACATGCTGGCATACCTGAAGAGCTAATCTGACGCGGCCAGCATTTGCGGGTTGGAAGCTTCAAGGTTCTACGAGGCGCACGCTCATGTCAGCTGGAAAACGATGGCTGAGCATCGAGGGTTGTGTCTGTGGTGCCGCCCTCTGAATAAAGAGAAGCACTAAGGCTCTTCATCAAACGGATCATAGGGTATAGGAATACAAGTTTGTCTTAAATTGGAGAAGCAGTCCTATGGCCTCAAGAAAAACGTTGGCAACCGAAGATCTGATCCTTCGTCGTTGGAAAATTGTCCTCATGCAGAGAATTGCCCTCGAGCGAATTTCACTTGAGCATGGGCGGATCCTTCCAGGGACCCCGATGGGAATCCGTCATATCCCTGGTGAGACCCGTCGGCAAAGACTCGTCCGCTGGCAAGATGCCCTAATCACACTCGAGGACGAGATCGCTCTTCAAATATCCGATATTGACGCTTCTTGAGAAACGGTTTTCCTGCTTTGTTGAGCAAAGCTATCTGGGAAACGCCTCGATCCATCGGCGAATCCAGAAGATCAGCCGATTGTTGTGTTCATTCCTATGGGTGCTGAGACTGCAACAAGATGGAAGTAAAGTTCAGCGGGAGCTCAAGTCATCCCTCCAGCGCTGCTCGTTGGTTTTGAAGGCGTCGCTTCGTGAGAAAGGTTCACGACGACTTTACAGCTAATGAATGATTATTCGGCGAAAAATAACTGCTTCCAGCGTCATACTCCGCAAAATCCGCCAAGTGATCCCGGACCACCTTGTAAACACTCGCAGGCCTGCGCCTCCAATCCTTTGACATCAAGCAGATGGATCTTACCGCGGGCGTATCCGCTCAGCCCTTGCGCCTTGAAGATCCCTGCTGCCAGCGTGACCGAAGATCTCCGCGCACCCAACATATCGACGATACATTCATGAGAGAGCGGCAGCATTTGGCCCCCATTTCGATCTGCGCAAAGAAGCGGCCAGCGGGCCAAGCGCTGCTCCACCGAATGGCGGGCGTTACAGCCAGCCGTCTACGCTGATTGGATAAATTGCGCTTGCAGGTATCGCGATGTGAGATCTTGGAACGTTTCACATCATACAAGCTCCAGCCTTCGCCACACCTGCGCGGATCGAGTACTCGTGTCCTGCGACCAGCATGTAAACACGATTGAGGCTCAGCTTGGTCCCCATGAGGACCGATGCTCCTAAAACCGCCTCTGGACTAGCTAATGCAACCTCGACCTGCGTGCCGTCACTAAAGGGAGTCGTCATCGAAGCCGAGCCCGCCTCCAGGTAGAAGAGGGGATCAATGCGCTTGCCAGGGAATTCAAATTCATGGTGAAGAGGGAGATCGACCGGACGAAGATCAAGCCTAGCGATGAGCGAAGCATCAGATTTGTGTACAAGGAGGTTCTTGAAGGGGGGATGCGTCATGGGTCCTCGTGTGAGGAGAACAGGACTGATAGTAGCGCTTTGCTTCTCCGCCTAGCTTCAGCGATGCTGCTTTAGGCGTCTTTGAGGAATATGGAATCCGAACTCACTCCGTCATCGAAGCGCAAAGACTGAGAAACGGCATACTCGTCACATTCGACGATGGCGAGTGTGACGTTTATTCAGATGCACTGCTATATGTCACCTTCTCTCAAGCAGCAAAGGTGGATTCCGACTTGGGAGAGTGCCGCAGTCAGGAACCCAAGCAACCGAGAGGCGTAGATCGCAAGTCTGATTAGTTTGGCTTTTAGGTCGATCAGCCTCTCCCCGGAAACTCTTCTCGAAGCGCTTAAATGGCCATACTGGTCTTCTCCACTTTTTAAAATAGGTGCGCTGACCGCGTTATTTCCTGGAAGGGCATCGTGGAGCACCACATTGAGAAGCGATTTGTTGACATAAATGCGCCGGTTGGGCATGGATCACCAGAGGCTGTCGCTACGGCCTTCACCATCATTGGGGAACGACGCACCGCTTCCATACGATGCATGGTGAAGAGGTCTTCGACACGGTGCAAAGTGCCAGCCGCCTTGCCAACCCTGCAAACCTCTCCGAGGCCAAATGACCTTCCCCCAACTTAAACGGGAGCACGCCTTGCAAGGGCAAACGCCTCTCGGGAAAAATCAACTCCGTTTGCTTGATTGCTTTGCGAAGACGACTTGGATCGCTCTGGGCTTCGCTTTAGTGTGCCTTAGCATCAACGGTTATGCGATGGTTGAAGTGGCTCATCATCCAAGCTCCAACATTGGAAAACACGGCATGACAGCTTTCGCGATTGCGCTTTGGGCAGTAGAGGTTACACTGGCGCTGCTCGCGTTCTGGCTTGTTCGGTTCGCTTTTTCCCAGCCTCCTCGATTTCTCAGGGAGCCATAAAATGACGGCGTCCGCTTAACACTTCCTTTTCCGTGCGCAACATTAAACAATGAACGCGCCTCCTCGCTTTTGAGCAGCTCGGGTCGGTCGCGATGCCAATGGCCCATCTGATCTCGGTGAATAGGAACCCTGTTCACAGAACAGGTGCGTACTGTAGCTTTACCTAGAGCTGAGTGGCCGCTCCCAGAATTGCGCGTTCATTCGATAGTCGGTAGAGAGCGGTTTCCGGCAGCCGAGACCAAAGGCTTAAGAGGACAAATCAACCGTGCTGTAGTGGGGACAGGAACTTTCTTTCAATTGCTTCGCTTGAGAGTGACCCGGAAAGGAAGTAGCCCTGCGCCCCGTCGCAGCCGAGGCCGCGAATGCGGTCCCATTGCCTTTCGGCTTCCACACCCTCCGCCATCACCTTAGCATCAAGCTTATGGGCCATGTGCACCATCGCACCGACGAGCGCAGCAGTCCTCGGATTCTCGGCAACATCATCCAGAAAGGACCTATCGATCTTCACCTCGTCCACCCTCAGACGCTGCAAAGCAGCGAGTGTCGAGTATCCCGTCCCAAAATCATCGATCGAGACCGCTATTCCTGTGGAACGCAGCTCACCAATGTGGGCCACGGCCTGATCCTGCATCAAGATGCTCTCGGTCACCTCGAGACGCAGGGCGGTACTGGGTGTGCCTATTTGATTCAGCATTGTGAGGACTGTGTCCTTAAAGTCGACACGGCACATCTGTTGCGCGGATACGTTTACGGAAACAGTAAGTTTTTCATTAAAGCGCTCTCTCCACTGGAAGATCTGCTGCAATGCCGTACGCAGCACCCATGCACCAAGCGGCACAATCTGCTCGGTTTTCTCCGCAAGAGGGATGAACTCCCCAGGCATGATCAGCCCGTAAACAGGATGGTTCCACCGGATCAACGCCTCAAAGCCCAGCAACTGGCACGAGGCACAGGCAAACTGCGGCTGATATTCAAGAAACACTTCCGCGTTATCGACGGCGAGAAAGAGCCCCTGTTCGAGGTGCATCTGGCGCAGAGCTTTTTCGTACTGCCTATCTTCACCAACAAAAAACTGGTTTCCGCCTCTCCGCTTGGCTTCGTACATGGCCGCGTCAGCTGCGC
>CAZZZQ010000164.1:0-7577 GCA_964658405.1 uncultured Sphingomonas sp. | reverse complement strand
TAGACCGTCTGCGAGTCAGGGGTCCACTGTGCATGCGTTCCAACGCCGCCGTACTGGGTCGTGATCCCGCCGGCTGCAGCCTCAAGGTAGATCAGCTTGCGGACGGTGTCGGCAATGACGACGGTAGCGTTATCGGGCGAGACCGCGAGAACCGTTCCGGGAACCGTAACGTCCTCACGCGTGATGCCGTTGGTAGTGGCGCTCAGGACCATGAGCTCGGTGGAGCTGCCCATGTAAATCGCGGTCGTATCCTGGCTGATCACCATCGAGTTTGGAACGTACGGCAGCTGAACCGGAGAGCCTAGCGTCGTAGTGGTGAAGTCAACCGGAACAAGGTAACGAGAACCCGTGCTGGCCATGTAGAGCAGCGTGCTGTTGGTGCCTGGGGTCGTAACGCCGATCGGATTCGAGGTCACGGGCTTGCCGTTTCCGAAGAGGCCAATCTGATTGAAGGGGGCGGTATTGCAGGTTGGCGGCTGGCAGATCGCGGTAATCGATGCGGCACCGGGAAAGGTCGGAGTCGTGATGCCGGTGGATGCTACCGGGATCGTCGTGGGCGTCGTCGAGACATACTCAAGCGCGAGACCCGTGAGGCTGACATTGTTAGTGTCGAGGACCGTCGCCGTGAGGGGCTGGGCGAAGTTCCGCTGGACCGTGATGTTCGTCGAAGTGGAATTGGGAACGGCGAGGGTGATCGTCTTGGGAGGGCAGGTCGAGAAGAAGCCTGCAGAGCTGCCCGCGTTCGAGACACTTGCCGTGATGACTGTAGAGCCAGGCTGCTGCGCCGTGGCAACACCGTTTTCATCGATCGTCACAAGACCGGATGTTTGTGCGGCAAAGGTGAGGTGACCTGCCTGGCAGCTGATGTTCGTCAGCGATCCCGTCGTCGTTCCGGAGGTTGCGTTGTAGGTTCCGGTACCGGAGAAGACGCGCGCTACCAACTGGCCGGTGCTTCCTTGCGAGATGCATGAGTTGCCGGAGTACGGGGTTGCCGTCACGGTATTTGCCGCGGCGAGCGGGCAGCAGCTTGTCGTGGGGTCGGTCGTACAGTTTGTCGAGGGCGCCCCGAGCACGATACTCGTCACCACCGGGTGCGTATACACCGGGATGGGATTGCTGGTAACGCCGTTCGCTTCGGCCGTGACGTAGGTCATGGAGTTGCTGGCTACCGGGCTTGCCGGCGCGGTGCAGACGGTGTAGTCCGGAATAACGTTCAGGTTCCGGTTCCATGTTCCCGCGCAGAGTGCGCCGGTCGTCGGGTTGATGTCGATGATGGCCCTATTGGTCGATCCGTAGGTATAGGCCGTCACAGTGACAGCAGTCCCTTTGCAATCTGTGCCAGTCGGCGTGCTGAGCTGGCCAATCTGCCCGTAGTTGAGCGAGATGCCGTAGACCACAGGCTGCAGCACAATGCTGTTCAGCTGTCCTACCTGGACGCCGCCGTCACCTGTACTCGCATTGCAGAAAACAACTGCGGTTTTCTTTCCACAACCAGAGATCGACATGCCAAAAGGAACTGAAACCAGGAACAAAATGAAGAACGTGACGAACCGACGCATTAAACCTCCCCGCCTAACCTGAACATCAGCCAGACGGTCCCACAGCAGACGCTGAATAACTTATGGATAAGTGTAGAAGCTGCACCAGTGGGAAGCAAATGCGATTCTGCCCACTGGTGCAGGTAAGACGGACCCTCCAGAGGTTCGTAACCCTGGAGGACCGGTTTGCAGGAGCTACTGAGCCGGCATTTCGGTCTCAAACCAGTCCAGGGCGCGGGTCAGAACGTCTGCGCGGTGGGCGGGATCGCGGAATCCATGGCCCTCATTCGGATAGATCACGAGTTGCGTCTTGACGCCCTCTGCGCGCAGTGCATGCCAGAACTCATAGCTCTGCGGGGCAGGGCACTCGCCGTCCCGGTCGCCTACGACGACCAGTGTGGGAGTCTTGACGTTCTTGATGTACTCGATAGCGGAGCTCTTGGCGTAAACGGCCGGGTCGTCGTAGACGCTTGCACCAAAGAAGGGGATCATCCACTGGTCGATGGAGTTCTCGCCGTAGTAGCTCTTCCAGTCGCTGATGCCTGCTCCGGCCACCGCAGCCTTGAATCGCGTGGTTTGGGTGACCCCAAACATCGTCATAAAGCCGCCATAGCTCCAGCCGGTGAGCGCTTCGCGGTTCTTGTCGATCGGAAGCCGCTTTTCAAGAACGTCCAGCCCAGCCTCGATGTCCCTGAGGTCGCCGTAGCCGAAGTCCTTGATGTTTGCCTGGGTAAACTTCTCGCCCTGGCCATAGCTGCCGCGAGGATTCGGCATAAAGACGAAGTAGCCGAGCGCGGAGAAGGGAGCGCCGCCAAAGCCAGCGCCAGGCCACCTGGGCTGCTGAGCGCTGGACGGCCCGCCGTGGACGAAGGTGACGACGGGGTACTTTTTGGCAGGGTCATAGTTTGCCGGGTAGAGCAGCCAGCCCTGGACCTTGAAGCCGTCATTAGTCCACTGAACGTCCTCGGTTTTGCCCCAGGCAGGCTTCATGCCGTCGTTCAGGTGAGAGATCTGCTTCAAGTTATCCAGGTCGCCCGCCCAGACCTCGGGCGCGCGCTCGAAAGAGCTTCGGATGAAGGCGATGCTGCGGGAGGACCGCGAGGTGGAGATGCTCATCTCGGCGGTGCCGGAGCCAATGCTCTCAGCGACCGTGAAACCGACGCCAGACATATCTTCGCCGGTGTCGAGGTCGAGCACGGCCAGCCGGCTGCTGCCACCGATAAACTCCGCGACACCGATCTTTGAGTCGTCCACCCAATTGATGAAGGCGGGCGAGGCGGCGCGTGCCGGGGTCACGTCCTTCGGCTCACCGCCGGCAGCAGGAATGACATAGACATCGCCACCGGTGGCACCCTGATCGCTCATCAGGCCGCCGATAAAGGCGATCCGCGATCCGTCGGGGGACCAGCGCGGAACGGCGATCTGGAGGTCGTGGAGCGGGCCGGAGACGGTCTTCGTGTTCAGGATGGACCTGGGCTCGCCGGCCTTCAGGGTGGCGGCAGAGACCGGCTCTGTATACAGCTGGGCGATCCACCAGGTGTTTTCGCCGGGTGGCGGTGCGGCCACAAAGGCGATCTTCGCGGAGTCAGGCGCCCAGTTGAACTCATAGACATGAAGGGTTGCGGGGCTGATCTGGGCGAAGGCGCCGGTTGAAACTTCCACCGCTGCCACTCGCTGAATCTCGACGCCGTCCTCCCCGATGACCCCGGCCGGCGGCTTCATCGCGTCAAGCGCGCCTGCTGTTCGGGTGGCGTTTTCGACGAAGAGGAGGCCGATGGCCTTGCCGTCCGGCGACCAGGCGAGCGATTCCATCGAGCCAGTGGCGTGGGTGAGCTGCTTCGACTGGCCAGAGGCCTTGGACCATACGAAGATCTGGGGAGCGCTGGCGGGAGTAGCGCCCGCAGTGCAGGTGGAGAGGAAGGCGAGTGACTCGCCATCCGGGGACCAGGTGGGCATGCTGTTCGCGCAGCCCTTCGACGGTCCGCCAGTGATCAACTTCTCGGTGGCCGGGGACGGGGTGTTGACGCTCGAGAGATGGATGGAGGAGCCGTCGGGGGAGCGCGCAGACCAGGCCACCAGAGTTCCGTCAGGCGAGATTGCGGCCTGCATCGGACTGCTCGTCTTCCGCAGGTTGTTGAGGAGACTGGTGATCTGGGGATCGGCGGGCTTCGCCGGGGTGTTTTCAGCCATTGCGAGAACGCCTGCAGAGGCCATTGTCAGAAGAACGATCGACGAGAGCAGAGAACGGGAAAGGGGCGTAGAACGGCCGCGCAGGGCAACAAAAGTCATGCGGAAAGCCTAGCATGCGGCTCAAATGCGATCGGTGCTGCAAACCATGTGCAATTCGCGGGTTTTCTGCTGCAAAGCGCGCGATTATTCGTTGACGGCAGGGCCTGAAATTGCTATTGTTAGAAGGTTCCGCGAGTATCCGGAATGCGTTGCAGGGTAACCCGCGACGTTCAGGGCGGAAAAATGCCCAGCCAAACGCGAGAAACATCGCTTTGCGCTACACTGGATACAAGAGATTTCACCGTGAGACTGTTGAGCAATTGGCAGGTTTTTTCTCGCGGCCTATCGCAATCGTGCTCGTGACACCCTCCACCCTGGATGGGCTATACGGGCCGGGACAGCGAAACGGAGCCGGCTCTTCCTGGAAAGACTTGGAAAACGCTCGGTCACCGTCGACTGTTTTCGTCTGGTTTATGTAGTACAGACGCGAAGCAGGATTACTTCGCACGAGACGCTTCAGCGTTCTCAATTTTTCTGCGTGTACGCATGCAGATGCGAAGGTTCCTGATGCGCGCCTGACAAGTTTTGAGTGCATCATGTCAAGGAGCTTCAGTGCCTACGTTTCATCAGCTCGTCAAGCAGGGCCGCACGCCCACTCGTTACAAGACCGCCAGCCCCGCGCTCCAGGGTTCGCCCCAGCGCCGTGGCGTTTGCACTCGCGTCTACACGCAGACCCCGAAGAAGCCGAACTCGGCTCTCCGTAAGGTTGCGCGTGTTCGCCTCACCAATGGAATCGAAGTGACGACCTATATCCCGGGCATCGGCCACAACCTGCAGGAGCACTCGATTGTGCTTATCCGCGGCGGCCGTGTAAAGGATCTTCCGGGTGTCCGTTACCACGTTGTTCGTGGAACGCTGGACTCGGTAGGCGTTGCCAACCGCAAGCAGAGCCGCTCCAAGTACGGCGCAAAGCGTCCGAAGGTTCAGGCCAAGTAGTTTCCCGCGACACGGTCCGCCGTGTCGCAGTACGAACGAAGTTCAGGCCTTGAGAAGTCGACGGTCCTGAAGGAAGACGAGAAGAGCAATGCCGAGAAAAGGCTATATCGCGAAGCGTGAGGTTGCACCGGACCCGGTGTATAACTCGACCCTGGTAACGAAGTTTGTCAATTCCATGATGTGGGGCGGCAAGAAGTCGACCGCGCAGGGAATTTTCTACACCGCCATGACCAATCTTGAGCAGAAGGGCGGCGACGAGGCCCTCAAGCTGTTCAAGAAGGCGATCGAGAACTGCAAGCCGCTCCTCGAAGTCAAGAGCCGTCGCGTTGGTGGTGCAAACTACCAGGTGCCGATCGAGGTTCTTCCCGAGCGTCGCACCTCTCTCGCGATCCGCTGGCTGGTGACGTACGGCCGCGCACGCGGTGAGAAGGGCATGGTGGAGAAGCTGACCGCCGAGCTACTCGACGCTGCAAACGGCCGTGGCGCCGCGATGAAGAAGAAGGAAGACGTTCATCGCATGGCAGAGGCCAACAAGGCATTCGCACACTATCGCTGGTAGTTTTCCACCGGGCCTTAGTTTCAGCTTTCTAAAAGAAGTTTTTACCGCGGGTTTTTACTCGCAGATAAGAGATTGACCGTGGCACGCACTACACCTCTAAATCGTTGCCGGAACATCGGGATCATGGCGCACATCGACGCTGGTAAGACGACGACGACCGAGCGCATCCTCTTCTATACGGGCATCACGCACCGTATCGGAGAAGTGCACGAAGGTACTGCGACCATGGACTGGATGGAGCAGGAGCAGGAGCGCGGCATTACTATCACCTCCGCCGCGACCACCTGCACCTGGAAGAACATCCTGATCAACATCATTGACACGCCCGGGCACGTCGACTTCACCGCCGAGGTGGAGCGTTCGCTCCGCGTCCTCGACGGTGCGGTCGCCTGCTTCGACGCGGTCGCCGGTGTGCAGCCCCAGTCGGAGACAGTCTGGCGCCAAGCTGATAAGTACAAGGTCCCCCGTATCTGCTTCATCAACAAAATGGATAAGGCCGGCGCGGACGCTGTTTACGCAACCTCGACCATTGTTGATCGTCTTGGCGCTCGCGCGATCCCGATCAACATCCAGATCGGCGCAGAGGCAAAGTTCCTCGGCGTCATCGACCTCGTCACCATGAAGTCGATCCTCTGGCATGACGAGACGATGGGTGCTGAGTACTCGATCGAAGAGATTCCTGCTGACCTGCTCGAGACCGCGAAGGCTGCCCGCCACACGCTGATCGAAGCGGTTGCAGACTCTGACGACGACATTCTGAACATGTTCCTCGAGGGTGAAGAGCCGACGGAAGCACAGCTCAAGGCTGGCATCCGCAAGGCGACCATCGCGATGAACATCTTCCCCGTTCTCTGCGGTTCCTCCTTCAAGAACAAGGGTGTACAGACGCTGCTTGATGCGGTCGTCGACTACCTCCCCAGCCCTCTCGACATTCCTGCCATGGTCGGTCACAACCCGGACCACATGGAGGAAGAGATTGTTCGCAAGGCTGACGACGAAGAGCCCTTCTCGGCGCTCGGCTTCAAGATCATGACCGACCCGTTCGTTGGTCAACTGATCTTTATCCGCGTCTACTCGGGCATCCTCAAGACGGGCGACTCGGTTCTGAATCCTCGCACCGGCAAGACGGAGCGTATCGGCCGCCTGCTCAAGATGCACGCCAACAAGCGTGAAGAGATCACCGAGATCCGCGCCGGCGATATCTGCGCCGCCGTTGGACTGAAGAATCTCATCACCGGCGACACGATCTGCAACGACAAGAAGCCGGTCGTGCTCGAGTCGATCGACTTCCCGAAGCCTGTTATCGAGGTTGCAGTGGAGCCGAAGACGAAGGCCGACCAGGAAAAGATGGGCGTAGCACTGTCCAAGCTGGCGCAGGAAGATCCCACTTTCAATGTCCGCACGGACGTTGATTCGGGTCAGACCATCATCGCCGGAATGGGTGAGCTTCACCTCGAGATCATCGTCGACCGCATGATGCGTGAGTACAAGGTCGAGGCGAACGTCGGTAAGCCGCAGGTCAACTACCGCGAGACCATCCGTTCGAACGCAGACGCGGAAGGCAAGTACATCCGTCAGACCGGTGGATCGGGTAACTACGGCCACTGCAAGATCCGCATCTCGCCGAACGAGCCTGGCAAGGGGTACGAATTCACGAACGACACCAAGGGTGGCACGATTCCCAAGGAGTACATCAAGCCGATCGACCAGGGTATTCAGGACGCCATGCTGCGCGGCATTCTGGCCGGCTACGAGATGGTTGACGTCAAGGTTTCCCTCTACGACGGCAGCTATCACGATGTCGACTCGAACGAAATGGCGTTCAAGATTGCCGGATCGATGGCCTTCAAGGAAGCTGCCCGCAAGGCAAAGCCGGTTCTGCTTGAGCCCGTCATGTCCGTCGAAGTCACCGTTCCCGAGGACTACATGGGCACGATCATCGGCGACCTGAACTCCCGCCGTGGCCGTATCGAAGGCATGGAGATGGTCGGCAACACGCAGGCGATTCGCGCCAGTGTTCCGCTCTCGACCATGTTCGGATATGCGACGCACATGCGCGGAGCGACCCAGGGCCGCGCGAACTACTCGATGCAGTTCAAGCAGTACGAAGAAGCGCCTCGCTCGGTCTCGGAAGAGATTATCGCCAAGGTGCAAGGCAAAGAGAGCAAGTAAACAGACTTTAGAACTTCAGAATCACGGAGAGCATCATGGGCAAGGAAAAGTTTGACCGGTCGAAGCCGCACGTAAACATTGGG
>CAZZZQ010000163.1:0-7587 GCA_964658405.1 uncultured Sphingomonas sp. | reverse complement strand
CTTCAATCTCTCGCGGCAAAGCCGCTGCCCGCCATGCGCGCAGCATTCAGATCCGCATCGGCATCAGGATGTAGCGGTACTTGACATCCTCGTTGCCATCCTCAGGCCGCATCTGCCCGGCCGACTGGGCGTCCTTGAACTCCAGCCGAACCTCACCCTGGTTCCCCGTAGCCTTCAGAAAATCAATCAGGTACTGGCTGTTGAACCCAACCACCAGCGGATCGTAGTTATATGGCGTTTCGATCGTGTCCTCGGACTCACCGGAGTCGGTCGAAGAGGACGACAGCTTCAACTCATTCTGCTCCAGCCGGATCTTGATCGCACCCGACCGCTCGTCGGCAAACTGCGCCACGCGCTGGATCGAACCCATCAGGTCCTCACTCCGCACGATCACGAACTTGTTGTTATCCCGCGGCAACACAGCCTCGTAGTTCGGGAACTGCCCGGTCAGCTTGCGGCTGGTCAGCACACGGCCACCCACCCGGAAGAAGAGCGTCTGGTCGTCATCCGCAAAATCCAGCGTCTCCGCATCGGTCGAGCCAAGCAGCGACGAAAGCTCGCTCAGCGCCTTGCGCGGAATCAGCGTCTTCTTCTCGCCCGAGACACCTTCAAGGTTCTCGCCCAACTTTTCGATATGTGCCAGGCGATGGCCGTCCGTCGCCACCATGGCCATGCTCTCGGCCTTCAGAACCAGCAGCGCACCGTTCAGCGTGTAGCGCGACTCCTCGTTCGAGATCGCAAAGATCGTCTTCGAGACCATGTTCTTCAGCGACGGAACCGAGATCTTCACCGCGCCCGTCACCGGAAACTCAGCCACCTGCGGGAAGTTCGCGCGCGCCATCCCGACCATCTTGGTGTTCGACCGGCCGGCCCGTATCTGGACCCAGTGGTTATCCATCAGCTTGATGCTGATGTCGCCCTCCGGCAGCAGCTTGATGTAGTCGTACAGCTTGCGCGCCGGAATCGTGCACGCACCGGCCTTCTTCACCTTCGCCGTGCAGCTCGTCCGCAGGCTCTGGTCCAGATCGGTCGCCGTAATCGTCAGCTTGTCGTCCGCCGCCTCGAAGAGAAAGTTCGACAGGATCGGGATCGTCGTCTTGCGCTCGACCACACTCTGCGCCGCCGTTAGCTCGCGCAGCAGCTCGGCACGCGAGACGGTGATCTCAAGGTTGCCTGTCGGCGCTGCCGTTGTGCTCATGTCGGATTCCTCGATAGCAGTCGTCACGGTCGGTCTCTCCAGAACTTTCTCGGTGGTCGGCAAGGGGTCGCTGGCAAAACTCTACACCGAATCGTGGCGAACATCCACGGAACCCCTGAACCTTCTCCTCGATTCTAGTGAGGAAGCCCAAATGGGGCGACAGCTTTCTTTGTGGGAAACCGGAGCCGTTCTGTGCGGACCGCAGCAGCGCCCGTTTTCATCGATCCGCCAAAGCCAAAGGCGGGTCGTCCGGGCATCGCCCTCCGGAACCCTGAAACGTCCCTCCGGCAGGGCCGCCTTTGCCTTTCGTTCGGAGCCCCAAACCACCCCTCCAACCGGCACCCGAGACTGCTCCTAAGAAACAGACTGAAAGGAGATTAAGTACTAGTAGCAGTAACCGTTGTCGCTGGATAAGTGGATAACCAGGCAAACCATCCCGGAATGAACACGATACGACCGTGTCCAGTTTTAGAAAACTCGCCGGAATTAAAACAACAATGCGTATCCCCGGTGTGGAACCCTCAGTTAGGTCCAGCCTTATCCAAGTTATCCACAGAGCTTTCCACCGTCCGCTGAGAAGACCACGGTGGATCCGTTCAAATTTGGTCCGGACATTGTTAAATCAAGGGTTTCGGCGCGCCCGTTTCTCCACAGATCCCGCCAGGCATGGAGGATAATCGGTCTCAATTAGAAATCGAGGCTCTCCCATGAACATCGCCCTCTTCGGCGCCAGCGGAGCCACCGGACAGCTCCTCACCGCCCGCTCCCTCGCCGCCGGCCACCGCGTCTCCGCCCTCGTCCGGAACCCCGATCAGTACACCGACCGCGACCGCGTCCGCACCATCAAGGGCGACGCCTTCGACCCGACAGCCATCGCCGCAACCCTCGAAGGAGCCGACCTCGTCCTCTCCGCCCTCGGAGCCCGCTCTTTGAAGCGGGAAGACGTCCTCGAGCGTGCAGTCCCGCTGATCGTCGCCGGCATGAACGACGCCAACCTCCGCCGCATCATCGTCCTCGGCTCAGCCGGCGCCCTCCCGACCGCGCTCGACAAGCAGCCCGCCTGGCGCCGCTGGATCGTCCAGAACATCGTCTACAACACCTTCCTCAAGTACCCCGTCGCCTCGCAGATCGCGCAGTACGCCACCCTCTCCACCAGCCAGCTCGACTGGACCATGGTCATGCCGCCCATGCTGACCAACACCGCCGCCAGGGGCAGCTACCGGATCGACGGCGACGCCCTCCCCCGGAACGGCGCCCGCATCGCCCGGGCCGACGTGGCCGACTTCATGATGCAGCAGCTCACCAGCACCGCCTGGATCCGCAAAGGCGTCTACATCAGCTGGTAAGCTTCCCCTGACCCCTCCAGAGGAGCTACCTCCATGAAGCCCGCCCCCCGCAGCCTTTCGCTCGCCCGCCGCCGCCTGGCAAACGCCCGCCGAAGCCTGACGCTGCTCGCCCTCCTGCCGTTTGCCCTTCCACTGGTGCATCCCCTCGCCGCCCAGTCCGCCGCCGCAACCCAGACTCCGGCTGCAACCCAGACCCCCGCCGCCCGCCCCACCCAGCCCCAGGGCACCATCACCGCCCACCCCGGCTGGCCGCAGCCAAAGCCCGCCGACGTCGCCTCCCCCGAGGCCATCCTCGCCGCGGTCTACGACGTCATCTCCGGCCCCGCCGGCCAGCCCCGCGACTGGGACCGCATGCGCTCGCTCTTCCTCCCCGACGCCCGGCTGATCCCCACCACCGTCCTCCCCGGCAGCCCGAACAGCGCCAGCCCCAACACCGACGCCATCATCCTCACCATCGACGGCTACATCGCCCGCAGCCAGGCCCGCACCGCCACCGCCGGCTTCTTCGAGCACAGCATCCACAACGTCACCGAGCAGTACGGCAACATCGTCGAGGTCTGGAGCACCTACGAATCACGCCACAACGCCGCCGACCCCAAACCCTTCGCCCGCGGCATCAACAGCTTCCAGCTCCTCAAGGACGGCGACCGCTACTGGATCGCCAACATCTTCTGGGACGCCGAAACCCCCGCCACCCCCATCCCCGCCCGCTACCTCCCCGCCGGAGCCCCCACCGCAACCGCCCTCAACGCCAACTTCACCGGCGACTGGGTCGGCACCCTGGAGTACCGTGACTTCACCACAAACGCCCAGACCTTCCTCCCCACCTGGCTCGCCATGACCGCAGCCCCCAACGGAACCACCATCACCATGAGCTACACCTACGACGACGGCCCCACCAAGACCGTCCGCGAGACCACCACCCTCACCCTCGACGCAGCAGCCGCAAAAGCCACCCTCACCAGCGGCACCGACCCCAGCGAGACCTACACCGTGCAGGGCCTTGCAGACTTCGCCAGACTCAACCGCGGAACCCTCACCCTCACCGGCCCAGGCACCGAAAACAAGCACCCCGTCGACGTCCGCCTCACCCTGACCCTCCGCCGCAACCTCTACACCCTCCGCAAAGAGACCCGCATCCCCGGCGAAGACTTCAAATTCCGTGACGCCTACACCTTCACCCGCACCGAAGCTCCACGAAGCTGAGGATGTACTTTGGAGATGCCTTCTTCCCGCGGGGGGAGGGGTCTTCCGAAAGCAGAGATAGCCGACGCACGGGTGATGGGCTACCTGCTCGGCCGCCTGTAGAGATCATTCGCATCGCAGAACCTTCAGCCAGCCTAGGCGAATCCCCGCCCAAGCGGATGCACCTATTCCGCAAAGACGGAAACACGCGAAGCGTCCAACACCCCACGAAGTGGCGCCCGCCCGGCGTCAGGGCGCCTTCATGCATTGAGACATCTCAGAACCGCACCACCCGCGCCGCCACCCGCCGATCCACCTCACCCTGCACCGTATCCAGATCCTGTCGCAACGGCTGCCCATGCTCCACCACCAGCTCGCCCCCCAGGTACACCTCGTCCAGCTCCGCCTGGCTCGTCACAAAGACCAGCGACGCATACGGATCGAAGACGGTCCCAAAGCGCTTCGGATCAATGACCAGAAAATCCGCCAGCTTCCCCACCTCCAGGCTCCCCACCTTATCCGCGATCCCAAGCACATCAGCCGACCCCATCGTATGCAGCCGCAGCACGTCATACGGGCTCATTACGCCGGCGTTCTCATACTTCGCGCGAATCGCGTAGAGCCCCGTCCGCATATTCTCAAACGGGTCCGCAAGGTCCGCGCTCGCCTCCCCGTCGACCCCCATCCCCACCCGGATTCCCGCTTTCAGATAAGCCGGAATATCCGCCGTCCCCGACGCCAGCCGCCCATTCGAGAGCGGGTTCCAGCTCATCGCCGCATGCGCCTTCGCCGTCGCCGCAAGCACCGCCGCATCTGTATGAATAAAGTGCCCGAAGACCATCCGGTCCGTCAGCAACCCGCTCTTCGTGAACCAGTCAAACATCGCCCGATCCGCCACCTGCGTCTCCGGCTGTTCGAGATAGTGGCTCTGGTTCCCGACAGGGAACTGCTTCATCAGCGCCACCTCCAGCACCGCCTGCTGATACGTATCGTCGAACGCCGTCCCGCCGTTGATCATCACCGAAAGAAACCGCGCCCGCTCCGGCCCACTCGCAGTCACGGCCGTGTAGTCGAGGAAGCTCTTCAGCCGCGCACTCGCCACCGGAATCGTATACTCCGCGCTCGCCTTCCGCGGCTCCCAGCCATGGACGAACCGCACCCCCGACGCCAGCTCCGCACGAAACTCCTGCTCGCTGAAGCGCTCGTTATCCGCCAGCGAATGCCCGCCATAGTTGAAGTTGTACGTCGACGTAATCCCGTGCCGCAGGTGGTCGAGCCCGCCGTTCAGCGTGAACCAGTAGAGGTCCTCCGGGGTCGCCTTCGTCACCGCCTTGCCGTACAGCTGGGCGATCCACCCCAGCAGCGTCTGGTCCGCCGCCAGCCCGCGATACGCGCTCTGCCACAGGTGGCTGTGCGCCGAGATAAACCCCGGCGTCACCCACCGCCCGCCCGCATCCAGAACCGACTCCGCCACCATCCCCGCAGGAGGATCCCCGGCCGCAATCGCCTGGATACGCCCCTCGCGATCGACCACCATGTACCCACGAAACGGAGCCTTATCGCCCGCCTTCATCGTAAAGAAAAAGGCGTTCCGCACCAGCAGCCGCGGCTGCCGATCCTGCGCCATCGCCGTCCCGGCCACGCACAGCAGAAGAACAGCACAGACGACAAGGCAGGCAGAGTTCAGACGACGCAGGGTTGAGAGCATGCACCGTTCTTACCCCACCGCACGAGCCACCACAAGCAGAATCCGAACACCGCCCGCACAATCACCCACACGCGCAGCGTCCAAAACCCCACGAAGTGGCGCCCGCCCGGCGTTAGGGCGCTTCTAAGTTTCTGAAAAAGAGACCCGCGGTTGCCCCCCGCAAAAACCCCGGGTGTCCCATCCGTGCAGCCTCACCGCAAGGGTGGGACGAGCACCGCCAGACCCGTCTTAAGCCAGCGTCTCCATCAGCTTATTGATCGTCCGGTTCATATCCTTATCCGTCCGCCGATGCTCATCGATCTTCGCAATCGAGTGCATCACCGTCGTATGGTGCTTCCCGCCAAACTGCCGCCCGATCTCCGGCAGCGACGCCTCCGTCAGCTGCTTCGCCAGGTACATCGCAATCTGCCGCGGAACCACAATCTGCCGCGAGTTATTCTTCTGCTTCAGCTCCGCCACCCGCATCCCGAACTGCTCCGCCACCGCACGCTGGATCGCCTCGATCGAGATCTTCCGGACCTGCGTGTCGATGAACTGCTTCAGGCACTGCTGCGTGACCGCCAGCGTAATCTCCACGCCATGCATCCCGCACCATGCGATCAGCCGCACCAGGGCGCCTTCAAGCTCGCGCACGTTGGTCCGTACGTTGCTCGCGATGAACAGCGCAACGTCCGTCGGCAGCTGCGTGTGCTCGATCTCCGCCTTCTTCTGCAGAATCGCAACCTTCGTCTCAAGATCCGGCGGCTGAATGTCGGCGATCAGCCCCCACTCAAAGCGCGACCGCAGCCGATCCTCAAACTCCGCCAGCTCCTTCGGAGGCCGGTCGCTCGCGATCACGATCTGCTTCATCCCCTCGTGCAGCGCGTTGAAGGTATGGAAGAACTCCTCCTGCGTCCGCTCTTTCCCCGCCAGGAACTGAATATCGTCGATCAGCAGCACGTCGACATTGCGGAACTTGTCGCGGAAGCTGGTCATCTTGTCATACCGAACCGAGTTGATCATCTCGTTCGTAAACTTCTCGCCGCTCACATAGCTGATCGACGCATGCGGCTGACGGCGCTTCACATCATGGCCGATCGCCTGCATCAGGTGCGTCTTGCCCATCCCCGCGCCGCCATACAGAAACAGCGGGTTATACGCCTTCGACGGCCGCTCCCCGACCGCCTGTGCCGCCGCCATCGCAAACTGGTTGCCGCTGCCAATCACGAACGCGTCAAACTGGTACCGCGGATTCAGCTGCGACGCAGAGTTCCAGTCAAACCGTGCCTGCTCGACCGCCGGAGCCGGGGTCGCCCCAGGCCGGCCCGCGCGCGTGCTCGGAGCGTTGCTGTTCTGCGTTCCCACAGGCGCAAATCCGCCGTCCTCACGGCGCTTCGGCTCCTCCTGCTGCGGAGTCGTAAAGGTCACAGTCTCGATCTCGGCCGTCAGGCCAAGATTCTCAATCGCCTCCTGGATCAGGTCCGAGTAGCGATCGCCGATATGCTGAAACTCCTCGGAAGGAATACGCACGAAGAGAGTCTTGCCGGTCACATGCGAGTGGCGCGTTGGCTTCAGCCAGGTCTCGAAGGACTGTCGGTTGATCTTTTTCTCGAGCGCCCCAAGGATGAGGCTCCACGGATTGAGGACTGCAGTTGCTGTTGGAACGAATGACATCGATACTTTCCTTGTCCCAGACTCAACCGTGCGCACCCTCGAACAGCCGCCTTCAGAAAAGCGCGGTCAAAGCAAAAAGACGTACACGCCCGTCTAAGTGCGACAGGTGGAGAAACAGGCCTTCTGCAGGAAGATCTTCTCTCGGCCACCAGCAAAACTGCCGCCAGAGGAGAAGGTTCAAAACCAGGGTAAAGCAACATGAACAACGGCTGGACGTGCGTGAAACTTCTTACGAAACGGATTCCAGCGTAGCACGGAAAACCAGGGCACTTTACGTGCATCCGGCGAGAAAAAGTGAGTTGCACCATCCTTGGTGAAGATCAGAATCGAGTTGCAAAACGCCCTGAGAAGTGCATCACAAAACTTACGCGGAAGTGTCAAAAAAGTGGGTCGAAAGACCAGACATAAGTCGTCCTGCGTGGTAGACGCGAGTCGCCTTTGGTGCCGCCGGAAGAAGACTGTATTTCGTGCAGCGCCGGCCACCGCACCAAAGCCCC
>CAZZZQ010000162.1:0-7587 GCA_964658405.1 uncultured Sphingomonas sp. | reverse complement strand
CGAGCCCTTCGCTCACACCGCTCCTGCCGGATTGACGAGCCTCTCGTATGCGACGCTCGCACCGGTCCGCAAGGCGCTGCTCGACAAGATGAAGACTGCTCGCAACACCGGTGATGTCGTCGGACCGGAGAGCCTGCGCAGCCTGCTTGCCAACCTGCGCCCGGACCAGTTCAGCGTGGCTGGAATGTCGACCGATCCGGTACTGCAGCACTTTGAGCTGAGCCTGCTGACTGAGGGCTCGGGAACGCAGATCTTCAGCACTACCTTCGTCCAATGGGCTGGGCGTGAGCTGCTGCGGCGCGCTCGGCCCCTGACGCTGGTCCTGCGGTATGCGCCTCGACAAATCGATCGCCCAATGAATGAGCTTCTGCTCGCCGATGCACCGAAGACGCAGGAGGATCCTGCCGGATCGTTGGTCGATGCGGACATGGGTGCGTACTACACGTGGATTAACCTGATGCGCCTCACCGGGGCAGAGCAGGCGACCTTTGTCGTCTGGTTTGAGGATCAGCAGGAGGCGCTTGCGATCAGCCCGGCGATGGCGCGGGGCGCAGTCTCGGCGGCCGCATGCGATCTTCCACAGATCCTTCGCTGGAGCTCGTAGCGCCCCTAGTTGACGCTCATAATTGCATCGAGATCGACGTTGAGCACCTGCTTCTCGATCAGCATCGAGTGGAGCTTCAGGTGGTCGAGCGAGAGAGCGTACCCCGTCGTTCGTGCGGAGTCGGCGAGCAGCTTGCGCATCAGCTCCGCGGCGTTGACCTTCATCTGTGCAGGGAGCTTGCGGCTCAGGAAGGGCACGAGCAGGAAGTTGAGCTCCTTCGATTCGGAGAGGCGCTCGATGCGTGCGTCGCGGAAGCCGATCGACTCCTCCTCCGCGTCCGGAATAAAGGAGACATCCGCGTCCGTGCTGAGCGAGACCCCGAGGCAGGTTCCGCGCAGCGCCGTGCCCAGCCTGGCCTGCGTGTGAACGTGGACAACGATGCGATCCTGCTGAAAGGTCACATGCGGATTCTCGACGTAGACGCCGCAGGGTGTCGTCGCATCGCCGCGCATGTAGTAGCGGCCGGTCGGCGTGTTGAAGAGCTGATTGCGCAGCGTCCGCTCGAGTGCCTGGGGCGATACCTTGACCTCAATCGCAGAGGCCGTGTGGAGGGCAGAGACGGACAAGGCACAGAGGAGCAGGAGCCGGAGCGCAGGACGTGACATGCCTCAAGCATACCCGGCCAGCGGTCAGGCTTTATAGCCCATCCCGGCGAGGATGTTGCGCATGTACGCGAAGCTCTTGAGGACGCCCGGCATCGGATCTTCGGGATGAATCTCGTACTCCAGATCGACGCAGCCGGGATACTTCTGCGCGATGAGCGCGCGGAAGATCGCCTCGATCGGCATGATGCCGTCCCCTACGGCGACCTGGCTTTCCTTGTCGGTCGCGATGGCAAGGTCCTTCGTATGGACATCGAACAGCCTCGGCCCGGCCTTCTTGATCGCCTCGACCGGATCGGTTCCGGCCCGCATGGTGTGGCCGATATCGACACAGCACCCGATGCGCGGGTCCATATTTTTGACCGCCGCAAGCACATCGAGCGGCGAGGGGAAGTGCTTGTCCTCCGGGCCATGATTATGGATCGCGAGCTTGACGTTGTACTCCTTCACGTAGCTCTCAAGATGCGGCAGCACCTCCTGCGTGGGTGCACACACAAGGATCGGAATTCCAGCGGCCTTCGCGTACTCGAACTTCGGCCGGATCGAGGCGTCATCGGGCTTGTCGAAGGTGATGTTGCCGGCAGCGGTCAGCGTGAGGCCGGCAGCGCGGAACTCATCGGCGCGGGCCTTCACCTGGTCCAGCGGCTCGAGCTTCAGGTGCATGTCCTTCACGTTGAGCCACGGCGTCTTCAGCTCCTTCATGAACGCGATCAGGTGGGCGGCGTTGAAGTTGCGGAAGGTGTAGCTGGCGATCCCAAGCCGGATCGGCGACGGAGTGAGAGTAGTTCCCTGGCCAAACAGCGCCCGCTTGGAGGAAGGCAACAGCGAGGAGGCCGCAAGCGCGGCGCTGCTGCGAATCAGGGACCGGCGGCTCAAGGAGATCGTCATGCTGGGGATACTACCGGCAGTGAGCGGCACCCGTCCACGTTTCGTTATGAAATAATTTCCACAGCGGCATAGTGTCTTGCTGCGCCACGGGAGTGTTCATAATGTCGTCACGACGTAGTTTTCTGGGTCAGGCAGGGTTGGCTACGGCGGCTCTCGTGCTCCATCCTTTGGCAGCATTTGGAGCTGTGCGGACCGGCTTCGACATCGCGGTCATCACCGACGAGATCTCGGAAGACTTCGACCATGCCTGCTCGGTCGCATCGCGGGAGTTCGGTATGAAGTCCGTCGAGCTGCGCGGAATGTGGGGCAAGAACCTGCTGTCGCTCAGCGACGCGGAGCTTGAGGAGGCGGAGAAGATTCTCGCGAAGTACGCTCTCGACGTCACCGACATCGCCAGCCCGCTCTTCAAGGTGGACTGGCCCGGCGCGCCGCCCTCCGCTCACGGGCAGAAGACCGACACCTTCAAATCCACCGAGACCTTCAAGCAGCAGGACGACGTCCTTCGCAAGAGCATCGAGCTCGCAAAGCAGTTCAAGACAGACAAGGTCCGCGGCTTCGACTTCTGGCGGATCGACGATGTGACGCCGTTCCGCGCCGAAATTGACCGGAAGCTTGCCGCCACCGCGGAGGAGCTAGGCCGGCAGGGGATGCTGTTTGTCCTGGAGAATGAGTTCGAGTGCAACACCGCCACTGCCCGTGAAGCTGCACGAACCCTGAAGGCAGTCCAGACGCCCTACCTTGCGCTGAACTGGGACCCTGCGAACGCCGTCATGCGTGGCGAGCTGGACGCGTTCCCGGTCGGATGGAATCTGCTCCCGAAGAACCGCATCCACCACTGCCACGTAAAGAACGCGGTGATGGATGCTAGCGGCAAGATTCAGTGGGCACCGGTCGGAACCGGCTACATCAATTGGGCGGCCCAGTTCAGGGAGCTTCGGCTTGCAGGCTATAAGGATGCGGTCAGCCTGGAGACGCATTGGAAGGGGCCGGGCGGCCCGGAAGCTTCAACCCGGAAGAGCTGGACGGGCATGGCTCAGGCTCTCGCCGCCTCGACCAGCCGCTAGGGGTAGAGCCGTGTCTTCATCCAGCCGTCCGAGCCCTGCTCGAAGACGATACGGTTGTGCAGTCGATCCGGGCCATCCTCCCAGAACTCGATCCGGTGCGGCGCCACGACGTAGCCCTTCCAATACTCCGGCCGAGGGATCTCGGCTGGATAACGCTGCGCGATCTCGGCAGCCTCAGACTCAAGCTCCTCGCGGCTGCCGAGCGGACGGCTCTGCTGGGAGGCGACTGCGCCGATCTGGCTCTTGCGTCCGCGGCTGTGGAAGTATGTGTCGGCATCCGACGGCGGAAGCTCATGCACCGGGCCGGCGACGCGCACCTGCCGGCGGCGGCTCTTCCAGTGGAAGCAAAGCGCAGCCTTCGGATTTGCGGCAAGCTCTTCACCCTTTTGGCTATCGCCGTTGGTGTAAAAGGAGAAGCCCTGCTCGTCGAGGCGCTTCATCAGGACCATGCGCACTGAGGGCATGCCCTCCGACGTAGCGGTCGCAAGCGACATAGCGTTCGGATCGTTTGCCTCCGTCGCTGTCGCTTCATCCAGCCATTTACGGAAGAGCGCAATGGGATCGGTAGCGTCCTCGGGTTCGAATCGCTGTTTGGGATCCATGCTGCCTTCTTTCTGTGCGGACGTCATCCTTTCTACGATACGTCCGCGAAAAGCAGTGTTGCTGCGCATCCTGCAATCGCTTTGGCCCGCCTTTGAATCGTGCCTCTGTTTTCCATCGTGTGAACTTCACTCGCCTGCCTCTAGAATCGGCTGCATGCCCTCTTCTCTCAAGTCCCGCAGAACGTTTCTCGCCGAAGGTTCGCTCGGCCTACTCGGAGCCGCTGTACTGCCCGCAGTCGCCGAGGCCCAGGCCGGCTCGACACTGCCACCCGGCGCTCCGCCGGCCTTTGGAACGGCGCCGCCGGTCGGCCCAGAGGTGAATGCCGGAACCTTTGCCGAGGCGGAGAAGCTCGTCCAGGTGGAGATGACCCAGGCCGACCGTGCCGAAGCAGCCGGAAACTGGCGTCAGTCCATGGCCGCCGTCTACGAGCGGCGCGTCGGTCCGCGCAAGGTTGTAATCGAGGAGACCATTGCACCCTGGTCGCGCTGGGACGCGGCGCTCCCCGGAACGCACCCCGGTCCTGTGCAGGATGGCTTCGTTCGCAGCCCCGCCAGATCCTTGCCGCTCCCGAAGACGGATGAAGAGATCGCCTTCGCCCCGGTAACGCAGCTCTCCCACTGGATCCAGACCCGGCAGATCACCTCTGAACGCCTGACGCGGCTCTATCTCGCGCGAATCGACCGCTTCAACCCGACGCTGCGCTGCGTCATCACGCCCATCAAGGATCAGGCTCTCGCCCAGGCGAAGAAGGCGGATGCGGAGATCGCAGCCGGCAGGTATCGCGGACCGCTCCACGGCATCCCGTGGGGCGGAAAGGATCTGCTCGACACTGCCGGGATCCGCACCACCTATGGCGCCGAGCCTTACCGCGACCGCATCCCGACCGCCGATTCCGCCGTCGTCAGAATGCTCGACGAAGCCGGAGCCGTCCTGATCGCCAAGCTCAGCATGGGTGCGCTGGCGCTGAACGATATCTGGTTCGGCGGACAGACGATGAACCCCTGGCTGATCGAAGAGGGCTCCTCCGGCTCAAGCGCGGGCCCCGGCTCAGCGACCGCGGCAGGCCTGGTCGGCTTCGCGATCGGCAGCGAGACCGGCGGCAGCATCGTCAGCCCGAGCATGCGCTGCGGCGTTACCGGCCTGCGCCCCACCTACGGACGCGTCCCACGGACCGGCGCGATGACGCTCTGCTGGTCGCTCGACAAGCTTGGCCCCATGGCACGGAGCGTCGAAGATACGCTGCTCGTCCTGAAGGCGATCTCCGGCACCGATCCTGGCGATCTCTCAAGCGTTCCCTGCAAGCTCAACTACAACGCGACTGCCCCGGTGACCGGGCTGAAGGTTGGCTACTTCCCGCAATGGATGAAGGATTCGCCCGCCACCGACGTCGATCGCCACGCGCTCGAGACGGTCAAGAAGCTCGGCATGACCCCCGTCGAGGTATCGATCCCCGACTGGCCCTACGGCTCGCTGAACCTGATCCTCTTCGCGGAGGCGGCCGCCGCCTTCGAAGAGCTGACACTGAGCCACAGGATCGACCAGCTGAAGGCGCAGGTCCCTGATGCATGGCCGAACAGCTTCCGGCAGGCCCGCTTCCTCTCCGCCGTGGACTTCGTGCAGGCTGACCGGCTCCGCCGCAAGGTGGCGCTCAAGATGGCGCGGGTCATGGAGCAGGTCGACCTCCTCCTCGTACCTTCGCTTAGGGACGAGATGCTGACCATCACGAACTTCACCGGCCACCCGTCGCTGACGCTGCGTGCAGGATTCGTCGAGGTCGCCGAGGCTCGCAGCGACTGGGCTCCCGACCCGGCGCATCCGCTGCCGAAGTTCTCCCCGCCACGGCGCGTCCCGCATGGCGTCACCCTGATCGGACGGCTCTTCGACGAGGGAACGATCGGTCGCGTCGGGCTGGCGATGGAGCAGGCATTCGGCGTCGTTCAGGAGCACCCGGCGGGCTTCTAGCCTCCTCCCATCACAAGGGAGGATTGCGAAGTCGATCGGAAATCGTTACTGTTGCGGGGGAATGCAATCGGTTCCACCTTTGCCCCTGAAACAATCCTCACCTTGGAGTTCCTCCTTGCGCCCTGCTCGTACAAACCGCCTGCTCTCGCTGCTGCTCCTCGCTCCCCTTGCCCTCGCCGCGCAGATCGCCTCGTCGCAGTCGATCCGCTATCTCGAGGATAAGAAGCTGTTTGTGCTCCAGTCCGGTCCGGTCTCATACGTCTTCGGGATCAATGAGCGCGACGAGCTGCAACACGTTTACTGGGGCGGCGGCGTCACCCGCGACGCAGACTTCGCAGCGGTCAAGTCGATCCCCGAGTGGGCCTCGCTCGACCTCAGCACGACCAGTACACCGCAGGAGTACGCCGGTTGGGGAGCCGGACTCTATACCGAGCCAGCCCTGAAGGTGACCTTTCCCGATGGCAACCGCGACACGGTCCTGCACTACGACAGTTACAAGATCGACGGCAACACCCTGACCGTAACCCTCAAAGACATCTCGCGGCCGGTCTTCGTCGCGCTGCACTACGTCCTCTATCCCGAGACTGGCATCATCGAGCGCCAGGCCACCATCGAGAACCGCGGCAAGACGCCGTTCCTGCTCGAAAGCGCACAGTCCGCTAACTGGACCATGCCCAATTCCCCCGGCTACCGGCTGCGCTCGCTGACCGGCCGGTGGTCCGGTGAGGGACAACTGGTCGAAGAGCCCGTGAAGCCCGGCATGCAGGTGCTCGAGAGCCGTCGCGGAAGCACCAGCCAGCAGGCCAATCCGTGGTTCGCACTCGACCAGCAGGGCAACACTGACCAGGAGCATGGGTCGACCTTCTTCGGCGCGCTCGCGTGGAGCGGAAACTGGAAGATCAGCATCGAAGAGAATCCCATGCACCAGGTCCGCGTCACCGGCGGCTACAACACCTTTGACTTTGGCTATACCCTCGCCCCCGGGGCGTCACTCGATACGCCCGCCTTCTATGGCGGCTATACCAGCGGTGGCATCGGCGAGGCGTCACGCATCCTCCACCGCTTCGAGCGGACGAAGATCCTGCCCGACGGCTCCGGCCTTAAGACCCGCCCCATCCTCTATAACTCCTGGGAGGCGACCGAGTTCAAGGTGGACGAGGCTGGCCAGACCGCGCTTGCCGAGAAGGCCGCCGCTATGGGGATCGAGCGATTTGTTATGGATGACGGCTGGTTCGGCAAGCGGAACGACGACCACGCAGGGCTGGGCGACTGGTACGTCAATCCGCAGAAGTTCCCCAACGGCCTCGGCTCGCTGATCCAGAAGGTCAACGCGCTCGGCATGAGCTTCGGACTCTGGGTCGAGCCGGAGATGGTCAATCCGGACAGCGATCTCTATCGCAAGCACCCGGACTGGGCGATGCACTTCGACACCCGTCCGCGCACCGAGGGCCGCAACCAGCTGGTGCTGAACCTCGCTCGCGAGGATGTGAAGGAGTACACCTTCCACTGGCTCGACGACCTGGTCAGCAAGAACAAGATCGCCTTCCTGAAGTGGGACTACAACCGTAACTTCACCGAGCCCGGCTGGCCCGAGGTCCCGGTCGATCAGCAGAAGAAGATCTGGGTCCAGTTCACGAAGAACTACTACGAGATCATCGATCGCCTGCGCAAGAAGCACCCCGGCCTCGAGATCGAGAGCTGCGCCAGTGGTGGTGGCCGCGTCGACCTCGGCATCCTGAAGCGGACCGAAGAGGTCTGGCCCTCCGACAACACCGAGGCCTTCGACCGCCTCGACATCCAGCGCGGCTTTACCTACGCCTACACCCCGCACATCATGATGGCGTGGGTGACGGATGTGCCGAAC
>CAZZZQ010000161.1:7014-7606 GCA_964658405.1 uncultured Sphingomonas sp. | reverse complement strand
GTTCGCGTTCATGGCTGGGTGCTCCTGAATCGTGTCTCGCTGGGCTTTGAACTGTGGAGACTCTTCAATGGATTCGCGCCAGTCGTCGAACAGGAGAAAGATCCAAACGCGATGGGGAAGAAGAAAGCATGAACACAGTGAAGACTGTAACTTATAAAACTCTTGTACTTTGCCTGCTTTGTGTCTCGCCCGGTCTGCTGCGCGCCGACGTAATGCGGCAGACGGACCTGGAGGAGTCTGTCCGTCGATCGTATCCGCCGCTGCTGGCTGCTTTTCAAGAGATCAACCAGGCGAACGCCGAAGCTCTCTCTGCGAAGGGCAAGTTTGATCTGAAGCTAAAAGGCCACGGCGAGAATAACGCGCTTGGCTACTACGAAAACCGTGTCGGAGATGTTGGCGCTGAACAGCCCATACGTTGGGGAGGCATCGATCTTTTCGGGGGTTGGCGCATAGGCCAGGGAACGTTTCCAGTCTATGAGGGTAAGTACGAGACGCGATCCGGCGGTGAATACAAGGTCGGCGCACGCGTTCCGTTGCTGCAGGACCACGGCATCGACGCGCGTCGTGCCGACCTGCGCAAGACAGAGATCGG